>CAZMIS010000048.1:0-15184 GCA_964566325.1 uncultured Anaerolineales bacterium | reverse complement strand
CCGCCATCCACCTGTTGAAGCGCTGCGGCGTGCCACGCGGCGATCGCCTTCAGCAGTTCGGGCTCCCGCAGGAGTTCGTCCGCCAGTCGAACAAACAGCGTTTCGGTGCTGGAGCCATCGTTGCGCCGCTTGGCGAACGCATCGGCCACGTCACGGGCGATGCCGATCGCGCGCTCGCGCAGCTTCTGCACCACGCGCTCGGTCGGCTCGGTCAGCAGGCGGCCTTTCTCGCGGTCGATCACCCGCTCATACTCGTCGTCAGAGGTGATGCTGACGGCGTGTAGGCGGTAATCGGTCACTTCGAGGCGGGTGATGCCGATGCGCTTCGCCTGCAGGACCTCGTATCCAAGGCTGAAGCACCAGCTCGGCGTGGGCGGCAGCGCGGAGCGCAGGACCCTGACCCAGCCGATCGGCTTGGCCTGGTCGAATCGCTCGAGGATGGGCACCTGCAGGTAGTCGGGCTCCGGCAGGGCCTCGAGGTGGTGGCGCAGGCGCAGGTCGCGCGCCAGGAGCGGGTGCGTGAACTCGCAGGCGTCCGCGTAGGCGCTCAGCGCGGCCCGGGCGTGCGGGTCATGGTCCGTGTCCAGCACGAAGTACTCGCAGCCCTCGTGCTTTCCGCCTGGCTCGCTCGAGCCGTCGGTCTGGCGGACCTCGAACTTCTGGAACAGCCCCTGGCCGGTGTCGGGCACGCCGATGGCCCGCGGCGGGAGGTCTGTGCGTCGATCGCTGATGTCGCTCATCTGGTGGTTCTCCTGGTGGTGCTACTTGCGGCCGCGGTTGATGCGGCGGGACTTGTTGCGGATCCGCTCGAGGCGCTTCTTCTTCGCCCACTTGGCCAGCGGCGTGCTCGAGCGCAGGTTGACCTGTGCGACCGGTTCTACGCGCCAGGGCTCGTAGCCGACCTTGATGCCGGCGACCATGCGGGCCTTGAGTTCCGCGTATCGCTGGAGGTCGTCCGGCAGGATCTCTGTGCCCTCGGGCGCGTCCTCGCCGCGGCGCAGCCTGAAGAGGTGGCCGGTGTCTGGGTTCATCGTTTGCTCCTGGCGGTGTAGGCGTGCAGGCGCATCCAAGCCTGGCGCGGGGTGAAGGGGTACGGCACGCCCGTGAACAGCTCGCGGAAGGCGATCGCCTCTGCGGTGGCCGCCAGCGGCCCGGCGGTGCTCAGCAGGAAGCTGGTCGCCACCTTGCGCCGGTCGACCGTGGCCGAGACGTCGACCACGAGGTAGCCGCGGCGCCGGTTCAGGCGCAGCCCGGGCACCCCGGCACCCTGCCGGAAGTGCCTGTTCGGCAGGCTGCTCATGCTCAGTGCGGCTTCGCGCCGCCGGCGACGAAGGCTTCCGTGGCGGCGCTGGCCTTCGCGCTGGCCTTGTCGACCTTGGCCGCGGGTGTCTTCGCTGCGGGCTTGCTGGCGGCTTTCTTGGCCGCCGGCGGCTTGCCCTTCACGTTCTCCGTGGTGGTCGACTGCGGCGGCGCCTGGGTCGCTCCCTTCGGGCCCTTCGGGAAAGGCCAACCGTCCGCCGGCGTCTGGGCGCCGCTCGGGATCTGCTGCTGCACTTCCTCGGGCGGGTGGAAGGTGATCTCGATGTCGCGCGACTTCATCTTCGCCAGCCGGCCGAACTGTGCCTCGGTCACATTCGCCGACTCGAAGCTCATGCGGGCGATCACGGTGCCACCCTCTTTCGGGGTGAAGCGCCAGTTCGACAGCAGACCGTCGTCGATCACGAGGTCGGACTTCTTTCCGCCCATCCCGTGGTCGATCACCAGCTCGTAGCCGGTGAGCTCCTGGTTCCAGGGGAACTTGCCAATCTTCATGCCGATGCCCGTCAGGTTCGGCATGTCGGAGGCTTCCGGGATGCCATCGAGCGCGGCTTGCTTGGCCCCCTCGCTGCCGCTGTTCTTCGTGAACAGGAAGCCCTTCAGGTGGCCATCGAAGTGGGCGAGGATGTCGGCGCTCAGCTGGATCTCGAAGTTCAGTTTGGCGCCCGGGTTCTCGTCTGGAGCCCTGTTTTTCTGACTGAGCACGACCACATCCAGCAGCTTCGCCTTCGTGGGATTCAAGAGTTCAAACATCGCTGACCTTTCGCGTGGTGGTGCTGCGCGGCTTGCGCTTCTGCACCGGGGTTGAGAACACTGTCTGCAAGCTGGCGCCACGCTTGAGGCGCCGCCAGATCGCGTCATAGGACATGCCCAATCTGGCGCATGCATCCTTGAGGACCATCGTCTCGTCTCCTAGCTGGACGATGATGTTGTTTCGTCGGTTGCGCACTTGCTCTGCTCGAGTCGCCCATCGCACGTTCCCTGGCTCGTAGCCGCGCCTGTTGTCGATGCGCTCGAGCGTCATGCCCTTCGGGCGCGGGCTCATGTGAGCAATGAACGCGGCGGGGCTTTCGCGCCACTCCTGGCACACCGCAATTCCACGTCCGCCGTAGTCAGCGTAGTTCGGATGCTTCGGGTTCAAGCAGCGCTGCAGCATGTGATATCGAACCTTGAGCAGTCGGCCCCGCTCTTTGCACTGCTCGCTGAGAGGCATGGTGGCTCCTGGCGGTGGTGGTTAAGGTGGGGGGCGCCGGTCGCAACTCGGACTATCTCGGGCACCAGGAGAACGGTTGGACGTTCACTTTCCCGATCAGCACGCTTGTGCTCGCCCCCCTGTGAACTACTCCGGGAACTTCCTGGAGAAGACGGCGCGCAGGTCGCGCATCTGGTCCTCGGGCAGGCCGCGCGCGAGGTCGAGGACCTCGAGGCCGGCATCCCGATCGCGGCACTTCTGCAGGTCGTCGGCGAGCTGCGCGTAGGTGGGCGCTGGCGCGCCGCCGGCGGCCGGCGCCTGGCTCGGGCTGGCCGCAGGTGCCGCGGCGCGCGTGGTGCGCTTCGCGGCCGCCGGCGTGGCCGCCGGAGTCTGGGCGGGCTCCGCCGGCGCCGGCTCGCGGCGCTGCTGCGTGGTGCCGAAGCCCTCGCGGCTCTGCTGCTGCTCATCGGTGTGGTCCTCGAGCGCGGGCGGCTCGGAGCCGTCGGCGACCACCGCGCGCACCGTCTCGACGTCGACCATCGAGCGCAGGTCCAGGCCACCGCCGTCGGAGCGATCGTCGATCCCGGCCGCCGCGGCGAGCGCATCGTTGACCGCCACCGGCAGCAGCTTCGCGTGCTTCTTGATCGCGGACTTGACCGCCATGTCGTCTTCCCACATGACCCAGGGCGTGTCCATCAGCTTCGCCATCGCCTTTTTCCAGTCGCTGGAGCCGTCCTCCGCAGCGTCGACCTTGCCGCGCAGCGACCGGTACGTCTCGCTGCGCTCGCGGATCTTGTGGATCTCCTGGACCGGCAGGACGCAGGCGCTCTCGCCGCCGTCGGCATACTGGACCCAGCTGAAGGCGCCGATGAGCGGCCCGCGCTCCGCCAGCTTCTTGCTGTAGGTCAGGAAGGTCTTCGACCCAAGCTCATGCTCGAACCGGTCAGCTTCGTGGATGGCCTCAGCCTGGCACGAGCCGATCAGCGGCGACCGGTGCATCAGCGTCAGGAAGCCCCGGTAGCCGATCTGAAACTGGCACTCGAGGTGGTCGACCCACTCGTTGCCCACCTTGCGGCGGGTGTTGTAGGGGATCAGAAACGCCTGCTGCTGCACGGTGTTCGGCTCGAGGCCGAGGGCGGCGCTGGTCATCATCGCGCCGAGCACCGTCTGGGGGTCGCACTGCGCCAGCTTCGGGGTCTTCTTCACCGCCATCACGCACAGCCGGAGCATGCGCTCGGGCGTCAGGTATTTCCCGGCGACCGCCGCGATCCCTGCCTTGACGCGCGGGTCGTCCAGGTAGGAGAAGATGGTCTTCGGGGGTTGCGGCGCCTGGCCGGTGGCGGCGGCGCGCAGCTGGTCTTTGCTCATCGTGGTTCCTCGTGGTGGTGGTGATCAACGCGCCCGAGCGGCGCGATTCTTGGCCTTGCGCAGGATGCGCACGCGGTTGGTCTTCATGAACAGGGCGGCCCAATCGGCGTGCTTGCGCCTGAAGCCCTCCAGGTCGAACTGCCCCCGTTCCTCGATGCCCCAGGTCAGCAGATCGCGCGGCCCGGCGCTGAGCGTCTCCGCCTCGCCCATGAACTTGGCCAGCTGAAACTTCAGCCAGTCCTCGCGGTTCTCGAGCGCTTTCTTCCGGTCGGCGATCTGGGCGAGCTCCTGGACAAACTCCTGGATCTCCTGGGTGGCCTCGACGCGCACCGGCTTCGGCTCGGGGAACAGCGCGCGGACGTCCGCGAACTTGATCGGGTCCGGCGGGATGTCGCGCTCCACGTGGTCGCGCCAGAAGCTGACCATCTTCTCGCGCATGCCCGTGATGGTCGGCTCGTCGCGAGTGCACCAGAAGATCTCGACGTCGTCGAAGCTGCGCAGCGCGGCGGCGAGGCAGCGCTGGCGGCCGGTGATCATCAGGCCATCCATGAACTGCGCCATGTAGTCGATCGGGATGTCTTCCGTGCCCTCGACGCCCCACTTCGTGCGAGCCTGGCCGCCGACCGACTTCGCGTCGACGTTCACGTGCTCGCCGTCGATCAGCAGCTCCTGGTCGATCTCGCAGCTCAGAAAGGCGTGCTCTGGGTCCGTGTAGCGCTCGTTGCGCGCCAGGACCTCGACCTCGTGGCCGAGGTCGCGCAGCTTGTCGACGACCATGTCGCAGATGAACGGCTCGAGTTTCTTGCCGCGGGCGAAGCGGCGCTCACGCTCGAGGTTGGGCTCGGGCTTCACGCGGCCTGTCTTCAGGTGCCAGAGCTCGACCGGCGTGGTCCAGGCGGAGACGCCGAGGACCGCTGGCGCGTCCGTGCTCCCCAGGAAGCTCTGCCGGTCGCGCGTGGTGGGCGCTTTCATCTTCATCAGCTGTTCTCCAGGTCGGCGATGCGCACGCGCAGGAGTTCCTCCTGGCGGTAGCTGTTGCGGATGTACTCCGGGCCCATGTTGATCCCGGAGTCCTCGTAGCTCTCTCGTTCCTCGACCACGCAGCGCTCGCACCAGCGCAGGTACCGCGCGTAGAGGTCGCGCCACACCCGGCTGTACCACCGGCGGCGGGTCGGGATGATGCTCGAGCGGCGCTGGAGCGGCAGGAAGTCGGCGGCGCTCATCAGGCCGCGGGTGGTGGCGGTGGTTTTCGGCATGGTGATCCTCACGCGGTGATCCAGGTCATCGGGACGTCCGCCAGGAATGCTTCCCAGGCGGCGTGGAGGGCGGCCTCGCGGGCGAGGTGGAGCTGGAGGCTGTTCATCCTGCGCTCCCGTCGCCGTCCGCGGCTCCGATCAGCCGGCGCAGATCTTCGAAGGCGCACGCTCGACCTTCGTCGTATCCGGCCTCGAATCGATCCGAGAATATTCGCAGCATGCTCTGCAGATCGCGCTCGTTGATGCCCGGCGTGACGTAGAACCAGCGGTCGCCATCGGGGTCGAACACCGCGAGGTCGCCGCTCTCTGATGGATCTGTCTTCAGCCCGAGCGCCATCAGAATGTTGATGCAGACCGGGGAAAGTTGGGCGCTCATGGCAGCTGCACCTTCTGTTCGGTCTGGGCGGCGGCGATCGCGTGCAGCAGCTCGACGCACTCTCGCGCCTTTGCGTGCATCAGCTTGCCGGCGTTCGGGTTCAGTCCAGGCGCGCGTTCCATCTGATCGATCGCGTCCGCGGCCACTCCAATCATGGCGGCGCACTCCGCCAGCATCAGCTCGAGCTCCGGGGCTTTGGCGATCAGCCTGGCGGCGTAGGCGAGGCGCTGACTTGCCGGCCCCTCGCTCGCTGGCATCTTCGCCACCGCGTTGCCATCGCTGTCGTAAACGCGCCAGCTCGAGGCGGCGCGGAAGGCCCGCCAGGGGGCCTTCAATGCGCGGGCGCCGCTCATGCTGCGCTCCCGGTGGCCGCTTCCGCGTCCGCGTCGATCTTGGCAAGGGCCACCGAGATCCAATCCCGAACCAGGGCCCGCTTGTGGGCGTGGAGTGGCAGGTTGTCGACGTCGTCGCGCAGCCGAACCAGCGCGGCTCGCTCGCAGACGTAGCCAACCGGCACCTGTCCGGCTGTTGCGGCCGAGGTCTTGCGCTCGCGGTAGTCGGCAACGCGGCGCAGCTGGTCGGCGTGCTCTCGGATGGCCGTGCGCAGGTGCAGGGCGTCCATCTCGCTGCTGCAGTCGAAAATGGCCAGCTGGCGGCCGTCGTCGGAGTGCACCGTCACCTGAAACTTCCCGGCGGCGCGCTCGACCGGGTCGATCGTGCAGAGTTGAATGCTGGTGAGGCTCATACTGCGCTCCGCTTCGTGCTCTGCAGCAGGTTGCCGACGGCGGTGTCGAGCGCGGCGCTGTCGACCTGGATGTTGATGGTCACGCTGTTGCGGCGGCGCTGGATCTGGGCACGCAGCGCGCGCCCGAGTTCGATGGTGCGCTGGGTCGTCTCCGCCGTCATGTAGAAGGGGTGGCGCTGCGCGAAGGTCTGGGGGTGGTTCATCGAGGTTCTCCTGGTGCGGTGGCCGGCGGCCACACTCCCAAGCCCGGGCTCGCCGGGCTCGCGGGTGTGGTCAGCGGCGGCCGGCGGCGGCGGCCAGGGCGGCTTGTGCGCCGAGCTCGTAGGCTTCCTGGAGCGCAGCCTTGATGCTCCAGACCGCCTGTTCGCTGAAGTCCAGCGAGTCGCTGTTGCGCGTTTCGAGGGTCGTAAGGAGCAGGTGCTTCGTCGCGAGGACCTCGAGCATTTCGTCGCGGCGCTGTTCGCTCGGGCTCTTGCGGTTCGTGGTGGCCATCTTCGTTCTCCTGGGTTGCCCCGCTGTTGCGGGATGACTGCACTTTGCCGGTATGCAAATGCGAAGTCAACAGGTATTTGGTGGCGACGCGCTCGCGATCTGTGCATAACTATGCAGTTTGACGGGCGTCATGCCCTGTGGAGAACTGCCTAAACGCACCCGCGCATGCAAACCCGAGCGAGCGCCAGGGCCCGACTTGCGGACTTCTCTCCGTTAGTGCTAACCTCGCGGCATGCTGATCCCACCACTCCCCACCACCGCGCAGGTGCGCCAAGCGCTCCTGCTGCTGCGCAACCCCCAGCTGGAGAAGCTCGCGCAGCTCTCCGGCGTGCCTCTGGGCACGATCTGGAAGATCCGCGGCGGGCTCTCGAAGAACGCCGGCCTGGACACGGTGCAGCGCTTCCAGCCTTACGTCGACGCGCTGGCCGCGCAGGCGGCGGAGGCGGCGGTGGTCGCTGCGTCCGCTCCCAAGCCCACCCGACGCCGCCGCCCGGTGAAGAAGGCCGACGCTCCGGCGCCGGCGGCCAGCTCGAGCAGCGAGGCAGCATGAACACGTTCCCCCCCAAGCCCGGCACCGTGGCGTACCGGGTGCTTGCCCACCTCGAGACGATCCTGCCGCGCAGGCCGCGCGCCACCGTGGGCATGATCGCTGGCGAGCTGCGCGGGCTCACCCCCTCGCAGGTGCGCGACGCGCTGGAAGCGGCGCACGACGCTGGGTATGTAAATCGCGATCACCAGATCGGGACGGGCGGCCGCGGCCCTGTGTTCTACGAGTTGGTGCGCCGCACCACCGGCGAGCTGGTCGTGGGTGGGGGTTCTCCCGATCGCGACGCGAGTCCGTTCGGCGCTCCTGGCGCAGAGGCGGCGTCCGACGACGGCGCGTGGCTGACGAGCTCGGGCGATCCGGCGGACGAGCCTCGCGGCGTGATCGAGCCGGTGGTGGATCCGCATCCGCCGGTGGTCGAGGCTCCGATCCTCTCGGAGCACGCCACCGCTCCGCCTGCTGCGCTGGCGCAGGTGGTGAACATCCGCCGTGTCGCTCCTGCCGAGGCGGTCGACGTCGACCTGCCGCCGCTGGGCGACTGGCTCCGCGCCGCGCACGGCGTGCCGCTCGAGCGCGGTGGCGCTGCTGCGCCTGGCGCGGTGGCCGCGGATCCGGATCCGCGCGAGGTGCCCCATACCGTGTCTGGTCTGCTGCTCGAGCACCGCCTGGAGTTCGACCCGGGCCCGATCGCCGCGCCTACGCCGGAGGTCACGGTCGCGCTGGACTTCGCTCCTGGCCCGGATCAGTTCGCCGTCGCGCTGTCTTCCGACGGTCGGCTGCATTGCTGGCGCGGCGTGGTGCCATACGTCTTCTCTCGCCTCGAGGTGCAGCAGCTGGTCGACTACCTAAACCGCGTCGACCTCGACGACCTCCTGGCCGACGCGCCATGAGCGGCCGCCTGAAATCCACGCCGCCGTCGGCTCACGTGCTGGCGGCCCGCACCGCAGTGATGCAGGCGATCCAGCAGCACGCCGCGAGCATGGACGCGGTCGAGATCCTGGCCGTGCTCGCGCACGCGGTGGGCCAGTGCATCGCCATGCAGGACCAGACGAAGCACTCCGCCGAGGATCTCCTGGCGCTGGTCGACTCGAACATCGAGACCGGCAACCAGGAGATGATCCAGCAGCTGCTCGGGACGACCAGGGGTTCGGCATGAGCAAGCAGTACGCGTTCCCGACCGAGTTCCTCGAGCTGGTCAGGACCATGCCCTTCGTGGAGGCGGAGGAGATGCTCGAAACGCGCCGGCAGGAGGTGCTCGCGCGGCTCTGTGCGGCTGAAGACGCCGACAAGGTGGACCTGGGCTACATCCTCTCCGCGATCAACGGCGAGCTGCACCTGGTGCGCCAGAAGCTGCAGCGCGTGAAGGTCGGGCAGGCGGTGCGCGATTGCTTCGGCGACGAGGGCTTCGCTGTCTGGCGCGAGCGCGTCGTGATGATGGAGCTGGAGGCCGCGGCATGACCGACCCAAGACCGGCGCCGCTGGTGCCCCCGGAGGTCGACCTGCGCGACTTCCCCCGCATGGGCCTGGACGTCGCGCGCTTGCGCGGCTCCGAGCTGGTGGTCGACCAGCCCCCGGAGATCTGTTGGGCGGCGCTGATGCTCTGGTGCGCGGCCTGGCACGAGGTCCCGGCCGGCTCAGTCCCGAACAACGAGAAGTGGCTCGCCGACAAGGCCGGTTACGTGTCACGCGGAAAAATCGATTTGTCCTGGGGACAGGTGCGTGACTCAATTCTGCGCGGGTTCGTGGAGTGCTCGGATGGCCGTCTTTACCATGCGGTCACTTGTGAGATTGCGCTCGACGCGTGGTCCTCGAAGCTCCGCCAACGGTGGGTTTCTGAGTGCGCGCGCGTGCGAAAGCACAACCAGCGGCACGGTACGTCAGTGACCACTCTCGATTTCGACCAATGGATCAGCGCTGGCATGCCTGTCGGCGGTCCGCTTCCTGTCCCGCAGGACACGGGCACCCTGTCACAAGGACAGTCACCCTCGCGTCACGCTGCTGTCCCGCGTGAAACAGCATCCAAGAGAAGAGAAGAGAAGGGAATACTATCTATCTCTCCTACTAACGTAGGAGAGACGCGCGAGTCGGCTTCGCCGCCTGCTGCCCCCCCTCCGGATGGCTCCACGGAGGCCCCTGCCGCGTCAACGCCGGCCCGAAAGCGCGCCGCCGCGGCACCTGCCCTACCCTGTCCCGAGGACGTCCCGGAGGACGTCTGGGCGGCCTGGCTCGAGCTCCGGCGCAAGAAGCGCGCGCCGGTCAGCGACGTCGTCCTGCAGCAGGCCCGCAAGGAGGCCGGGCTGGCGAAGCTCTCGCTCGAGCAGTTCCTGCGCGTCTGGTGCTTCCGCGGCTCGCAGGGCCTGCACGCGGACTGGATCACGCCGCAGGACCGGCAGCGCTTCGGGAGCGCGCAGGCGTCCGACCGCGTGGGCCGCCAGCTCCGCACCGCCGCGCTCATGGTCAACCCGCCCGAAGCACCGGGCTCTCGAACGCCGGCCGAGCCGGTTCAGGAGGTGATCGATGTCACGACCCGACGCATCGCGTGATCAGCTTGACGCCGGCGGTGCCGGCCCGGGCGACCTGGATCCGTTCCTGCCCGGCACCTGGGTGCACCGCATCTGGTCGACCATGCGCGGTAGCTACGGCGCGGCGTTCGACCGGCTGTGGCAGTGCCCGGAAGGCGGCGACGAGGAGGCGCACGTGCGGTCGCTGCGGGACACGTGGCAGCGCGAGCTGCGCAACTTCCGCAACTTCCCGGAGGCGATCACCTACGGGCTCGAGAACCTGCCTCCGCATCCTCCGTCGCTGCCGGAGTTCCGGGCGCTGTGCCTGCGTGCTCCTGCTCGAGCACCGAAGCAGCAGGACCTGCTGCCGCCACCGAAGGCCGACCTTGGGCGCCTGGCGAGCGAGCTGCAGCGCGTGGCTGGCGCGTGGAAGGCGCGCAAGGCCACCGCGTGCCTCGAGGAGCTGGAGCAGCGCCAGCGCGACGGCGAACGGCTCACGGCCGGTCAGCTGGCGTTCGTGAAGGCCGCGCGCGAGGCCCGGCCGGCGACCGTGGTGCAGTACGGCGAGTTCCGGCCGATCGATCCGGACTGCCTGCCGCCCGGCATGGTGCGGGACTTCGGGCGATGACTTTTCACGCTGGACAGCCCCGCGAGGGCGTGGACCCATGCATCCCGAGCGTGCCGGCTCGAGCGTGCGCGAGCTGCGCGCGCCGCAACGACTCGCTGCCAGCCGACCCCTACCTGCGCTCGCGGCACGTGGTGCTCGACGCTTCGACGCTGTCCTGGCCGGACGGCAACTGCCCGATGCGGATCCCGGCACCGTGGCTCAATCCCCAGGAGGAAACCGACCATGACCCTGTTCGTCTCTGAAGACTCGCAGTTCGAGGCCGCTGCGCTGCAGCGTGCGGTCGACGCCGATCGCGAGGAGGAAGCAACGCCTGGCGCGCCGCCGCGTTTGGGCGTGCGCGTGGTGCTGGTGGTGCTGGTGCTGTCCGTGCTCTGCGCGCTCGCCGGCGTTGGGCTCTGGGGCACATGGCGATGATGCGGCCCCTGTTCCTCGATCGCGGCTGGCGTCTGCGCCGCACTGCCGGTACGGTGCTGACCGTCATCGCTTGCGGCTTGGCGGTGGTCGCTGGCTTCTACGCCATGAAGGTCCTGGTGGGACTGGCGCGCATCGTGTCGCAGGTGTGCCCATGAGGCAGGGCGTGAAAGGACAACCTCTGGTGCGCGCGGTCGCGGCGTTCATCCGGGAGTGGCGGTTCGACTTTGCCTGGTTCGCGGCTATGTCCCTCGCCCTGTGGTGGCTGGCATGATCGCCGTCGGAATCGATCCCGGCCTGACCGGCGCTGCAGCGTTCGTCGACTCGCGTGGCACCTTCAGCATCGTCGACCTGCCCACCGTGGCGCTGTCGGGCACCGGCCTGATCCGGCGGCGGCTGGACGCCGCGGCCCTGGCGCGTGTGCTGCGCGACTTCTGCCCAGCCGGCGAGCCAGCGGTGGTCGCCATCGAGGCGGTGCGGACGATGGGCGGCCAGAACAACGCCGTTCAGACGCAGGGCTCACTCATGCGGTCGCTCGGCGCCATCGAGGCGGTGCTCGAGGTGCTCCGCCTGCAGTTCCAGTCCGTCGAACCACAGGTGTGGAAGGGCTTCTATGGCCTCGGGTCGAACAAGAAAGAGTCGATGGCAAAGGCGCTCACGCTTTACCCCGAGGCGCCGATCCGCCTGGCCAAGGACCACAACAAGGCCGAGGCGCTGCTGATCGCGCACTGGATGCTCCGGACGTCGCAGGCATGAGCACCGCTCCGCTCCCTCCGCCCGAGAACCCGCTCAAGATCGCGGGCACCGGGCTGAACATGAAGAAAATGTGCGACTTCCACCGCGGCCCTGCGCCGCTGCTCGGAGGCAAGACCGACAAGCGCACGGGCATGTGGAAGTGCGCGCTGTGCGTCGCTGGTGACAACTCTGCCAAGGGGAAGCCTTGACCTGTCAGACCTGCAAGCTGGCGCATGACCAGCCGACCTGCGACGGCTACGAGAACGGCTGCGCGTCCTGCTCAGGGCGTGCGATCGCGGTGGTCGCTGACCGCGATGCACTGCTCGCCGATCCCGTCGACGCTGAAACCCGGCAGATGCTTGAGCTGCTGTTCGGTACCGAACGCTGGACCGATGGACTGGCGCTGGCGCGCCATTGGGTGCGCCGCATCCGGCACGTGGAGGCGTCGCGTGCGACTGCCTGATGGTGCCGCGTGACCCTCGTGCTGAAACCCAAAGGCCCGGGCAATTGGGCGGTGACCCTCCTCACGCTCGAGGGCCGGTGCTTCAGGTCGTTCAAGGTGCGCGCCGGCGACACGTTCCCTCTGGGTGGCGTGCTCTGGCGCGTTTGCGAAGTACGGGTGTAGGAGGCAACATGGGCTGGAATGCACCACCACCACCGAGGTCTGCGATGTCGCTGAATGGCCTGTTCTCTCTCGCACCTGGCGAGTTCTTCACGCCGCTGCGCTCCAAGGAGGCGGCCGCGCTGAAGTGCGCCAGCTGCGCGGCTCCGCTCGGGCCTCACGAGGCGCGCTGCAGCTACTGCCTGAGCTGGAATCCGGCCTATGGGCATTTGGGTGGAATCGACGCGATCGAGGTGACGACGCTGGAGGATCCTGTGCCGCGGTACTGGGTCGGGGCCGAGTCTCCGGTGACCGGTGGCTACGTGGCTCGTGAGGAAATCAAGGGGCACGACGGCATCGTGGACGCGCGTTGGCCCAGCGGAACAGAGACAAACCGCGACCTGCCTGGCGTGCGCGCCGCACTTGAGGCATGGGAGGCGAAGTACTCGCTGGCGCGCCAGGTGTCGTGGTTTCAGCGCCTTCTCGATGCGCTGTTTTGGAGATAGACATGAACGCGTCCTATCTGCTCAACCAGCAATTCGCCGCCGCGCTGGGTCTGCCCAAGGGCACGCGTCGCGCAACCCTTTACCTTGAGGCTGGCGAACTGCCGCGCCTTGAAGTCGAATGCTTCCAGGTGCCCATGCGCGTGCTCGAGGATCCAGAGACCGGCGAGAAGCGTCTGGCCACCGTCCAGTTCATGCTCCGCCTGGAGCCGTTTTCCCAACCCCCCACCGAGAAGGACCCACCGTGAGAACAACCCGCATCCTCGCCGCCGCGCTCCTGGCCCTGGCCAGTTCCGCCGCTTTCGCCACCACGTGCAAGAACGGAGGCACCAATTGGCCAACCTGCACCCCACCGACCCAGCCCTCCGCTCCGCCGTCGACCTTGAACGTGTCGCCGACGAGCTCGAGTTCATCGACCTCGAGCGCCGGTTCCATCGCTGCGGCGCAGGCCGGCGCAGCGGCGACCCTGTCTGGCACTTTGACGGCGACCGGTGGTGCCGCGGGAGCTGGCGGCTCAGCCAGCTTCGAGGACTGGAGCCGGCAGAACATGTACGTCCTGCCAGCGCCGGTGCAGGCCGCGCCGCTCCCGCCTGGCCTGTGTCCGCAGGGCGACTCCATGTCGGTCGGCATCCTGTGGAACCTGTTCAGCTACGCTCGCTCCAGCACGCGCTCGGAAATGGAGTGCCTGGACAAGGTGCTGGCGGTGGTCAAGCCGGTGGCGCCGGTCGTCTCACTTGCCCCCGTTCAGGCACCGTCGATCCCTTCGAGTGCTACGCCGGCACCTGTCCCTGTTCCCGCGAGCGCGCCGGTCGCTGATGCCTCGCAGCCGGTGAAAAAACAGGAAGCTGCGAAGGTCCCGGCGAAGAAGGCCAGCGCGCCGAAGAAGGCCGCCTCGAGCAAACCATTGACGCCGACCTGCGAAGAGACCGCGCTGCAGTCCTGCAAGCCTGCGAAGCGCACGTGATCCGCAGTACCATGCGCTGGCAAGATCCGCGAGCCAGCGCGCAGCCACGGTGGCGAGAGCAGCGCCGTGGGCATACTCCCGGCTCGCATCGGTCGGCACGCTGGCGCGATGCTGACGGCGGGCCTCAGCAGGGCCTGTTCAAGCCCTGTGAGCTCCGAGCAGCGATGCTCTGGGCATAACGCCGAATGAGGCCACCCATGTCTGATGACCTTGATGCTCTCGTGTCCCAGGTGGAAGCCCTGCACCTGTTGGACGACGACGTGCTGGTGCTCACCTGTCCCGTCCCCGTGTCTGACGAGGTGGCTGCACGTTTGCGCTTCTACTTGCTCGAGGCGCTGGGTCAACGCCCCGTGCTGGTCTTGGACTCAGGCATGCAGCTCTCCGCTCTCGGGCAGCACCGTCAACTGCAGCGCATCGAGACCACGCTGGCTACCGTGCAGGCTCAGCTCTCCACGCTGCTGCGTGCCTTGGCCGACGAGGACGAGCCTGCCCCTGGTCGCACACTGGATGGCGACCTGTTCTCATCGCGCGAGCGGGATCCGTCCGAGCCGCTGTGATGTTCTCCAGGCACAAGCGCATCCGTGGTCGCCGCCTGCAGGAGTACCGCGCGCGGTGGTTCTCCGTGCATCCGCTCTGCGCGGAGTGCGAGCGCAACGGCAAGGTGCGCCTGGCCACGCAGCTCGACCACATCGTGGCCCTCACCAACGGTGGCACGGACTTCGACCAGCCCGGCAACCGACAGGGTCTGTGCGACGATTGCCACGAGGTGAAGAGCGCACGTGACAAGGGTCAGCGCTCTGCTCGGGCGATCGGGCTGGACGGCTTTCCGATCGAGCGACCGGCCGATGCGCTACACGCCGGATGAGCGACGCCATGGGACCGCGGAATTGCTGCCAGTGCTCGGCGTCCTACTGGCCGAAGCACAGCACTTCCATGTACTGCACCAAGGCATGCAAACTCCGTGCGTTCAAGGCCTCGAGGGGAATCGTTAGCCTTTCGAGAGCCGAACGTTCAGAACTGACTGCGCGCAGGCATGCCGCGCGACGTCAGTCTGTACAGTTCCAGCGAGATCTCGTGTCTGTGTTGGTAGCAATCGATCGTCTGGTCAGAATGGCCAGTCGCCCCATGTACCCGTGCAAGTGTTGTGGTGCGGATGTCTCTAAGCGGTGGATCGACGGATCGAAGACGTGCAGCGATCGATGCTCAGCGGAGTGGAAGCGCATCAAGAAGAGGACTGAGAAACAGCGCTCTCGCGCGTTGTTGAGGAAGGCGAAGGTCGAGAACTTTACCGACCTCGAGATCTTCGAGCGCGATCGCTGGAGATGCCATCTATGTGGCTGTCGCACCCCAAGGCGATCGGTTGGCACAAACGCAGCGCATGCGCCGACAATCGATCACGTCATCGCGCTCGCCAACGGTGGTGCGCACGCTAGATGGAACGTGCGCTGCGCCTGCAGGCAATGCAACTCACTGAAGGCTCATCATGGACAGATCGGCTTGCTGTAATGACCGGGGGCGGGGGTCCCGCCTACAGGTCGAAAGAGGGGAAAC
>CAZMIS010000047.1:0-15218 GCA_964566325.1 uncultured Anaerolineales bacterium | reverse complement strand
CGAAGGCAACTTCCACGAGAGCCTGAACATGGCCTCCGTGTGGAAGCTGCCGGTCGTGTTCCTGTGCGAGAACAACCAGTACGGCATGTCGATGCCGCTGCACCGCGGCATGAACGCCGCCAGCATCGCAGACCGGGCCGTGAGCTACGGGATCCCGGGCCGGCAGATCGACGGGATGGACGTGCTGGCGGTGTACCAGGCCGTCCAGGAGGCAGCCGCACATGCCCGCGCACAGCACGGCCCCGTGCTCATCGACGCGCTCACCTATCGCTACCTGGGTCACTCCAAGAGCGACAAGCAACTCTACCGGACAAAAGAAGAGGTTGAGGAGTGGAAGCGCCGCGATGCGATCCGGCGTTTCGAACAGCGCCTGGTCGAAGAAGCCGTCTTGACCCCTGCCGAGGTCGAGGCCTTGCAGGCGCGGGCCGAGGCGGCCATCGAGGAGGCGATCGCCTTCGGCGATGCCGGCCCCGAGCCTTCGATCGAGGGGCTCACGAACGATGTGTACTTCGTTGAGCCGGACGTGGCGGCCGATCCGGGCCGGGTCGCACCTGCGTGGGCCCGCACAACCTTCGGCGATAGCGTGCCGGTGAATCCCCCTGCGGGCACGCGCGAGATCACTTACTCGGAGGCCCTGCGCGAGGCGATGGCCCAGGCCCTCGCGAACGATGCCAGGGTGTTCCTGCTGGGCGAGGACATCGGTGTCTACGGCGGCGCGTTCGGCGTGACCAAGGACCTGATCGAAGAGTTCGGGCCGGATCGCGTGCGGGACACCCCTATCTCCGAGAACACCATCGTCGGCGCGGCGGTCGGGTCGGCCGTGATGGGGATGCGTCCCGTGGCCGAAATGCAGTTCATGGACTTCATCACCCTCGGCATGGAGCAGACGGTGCTGCAGGGCGCCAAGATCCGCTACATGTTCGGCGGCAAGGCCTGCGTGCCGATGGTGGTGCGCCTCCCGGCAGGGTCCGGCACGGGCGCGGCTGCGCAGCACTGCGAGAGCCTGGAGTCGTGGTTCCTGAACGTGCCCGGCCTCAAGGTCGTCGCACCGGCCACGCCGTACGATGCCAAGGGCATGCTCCTCGCAGCCATCGCCGAGAATAACCCGGTGCTCTTCGTCGAGAACAAGCTTCTCTACAAGTCACGCGGCCCCGTGCCGGTCGAGCCGTACGTCGTTCCGCTGGGACAGGCCGCCGTCCGCCGCACCGGGTCAGCCGTCACCGTCGTGGGCACGTCGATCATGGTCACCCGCGCGCTGGCCGCGGCCGAGACGCTGGCTACAGAAGGCATCGAGCTGGAAGTCATCGATCTGCGATCGCTGAAGCCGTACGACTCGGCCACGCTCATCGACTCCGTCAGGAAGACGGGCCGGCTGCTGGTAGTCCACGAAGCGCCGCTGATGGGCGGCTTCGGCGGCGAGATCGCAGCCATGATCGCAGAGAGTCCGGCGTTCGCCTATCTCGAAGCGCCGATCGTTCGACTGGGCGGTGCGGATGTGCCCATCCCCTACAACCCCAGGCTGGAGAAGGCCGCGGTGCCCCAGGTGGATGACATCGTCGCTGCCGGGCGCAAGCTGGCCAGGACCGAGATCTAGCGTCGGGGCGACGCACAAGCATCGACCAGAGGGGCGAGGAACGAGAACTATGCCGACAGCAGTGATCATGCCCAAGTTCGAGATGACCCAGGAGACCGGCAAGGTGGTTGCCTGGCTGAAGAACGAGGGCGATCAGGTCGAGAAGGGCGAAGCGCTCCTGGAGGTAGAGACCGACAAGGTCAACCAAGAGGTGGAAGCGCCGGCGACGGGCACCCTCGCCGGTATCTCCGCCCGGCCGGGGGAAGTCGTTCCCATTGCCACGCCGATTGCCTACATCGTGAAACCCGGCGAGACACTGGAAGCGGCTTCCCCTGCCGGAAAACCGGCTGCGGCGCCCGCCGCGACACCAGCGGCCGCGCAGGCCGGCGCCGCAGCTAAGGCGACGCCGCTGGCCGCGCGGCTGGCCGAGAGCCACGGGCTGGACCTCAGCAGCGTGACCGGCACAGGCCCGCTTGGCCGCATCTCGCGCGAGGATGTGGAGGCTGCGCTGGCACACACTGCGCAGGGCGGAGGAGCAGAGGACGAAGGAGCCCGGGACGGAAAGGTGCGGGCCGTGCCCGCAGCCCGGCGCATCGCCCGCGAGCTGGGCGTCGACCTCAACGAGGTCCGCGGGACCGGGCCGGACGGACGCATCCAGTCCGCCGACGTGATCGCCGCCCGGCGCCCAGTCCCCTCTCCCCAGTCCCCAGTCCCCAGTGTCCAGCCCACTCCGTCCGCATTCGATGCCATCGCAGTCCGCCGCGTAGTGCCCTTGACCAACATCCGCCGGACCATCGCGGAGCGCATGACCGCCAGCGTGCGGGAAGCGCCGCAGTTCACCGTCAGCGTGGATGTGGACATGGACCGGGCGCTCAGCGTCGTCGAGGATCTCAAGGCCCGAACCGCGGAGGGACAGGCTAAGGTCACGGTGACCGCCATCATCGTCAAGGCTTGCGCCTGGGCACTGCGGCAGCACCCCGAGGCCAACGCCTCGTTCCGCGATGACGGCATCATCGAATGGGACGAGGTGAACGTCGGCGTGGCAACCGCCATCGAGTCAGGGCTCATCGTGCCCGTCGTGCGCGGGGCTGACGCGCCGGGTCTGCGCCGCATCGCGGCGCAGATGGCAGATCTCACGAGCCGGGCCCGCGCGGGCAAGCTGCGCCTGGAAGACCTTCAGGGCGGCACGTTCACCGTGTCGAACCTGGGCATGCTCGGCATCGATCGCTTCACCGCCATCGTCAACCCGCCCCAGGCCGCCATCCTGGCTGTCGGGCGAATCGTGCGGCGTGCAGAGGTCTGCGACGAGAAGATCGAGATTCGTCCCATGGCTTCGCTGACCCTGACCGCCGACCACCGCGTCCTCGATGGCGCGGCCGCGGCCCGCTTCCTGGCGACCATTCGCAGCGCACTCGAGCATCCGGGGCTCCTGCTCGAATGAGCCGGGCTCCCGCAAAGTCGGATCGATTTGATCAGGGGAGCAGTCCCCTGCCATCCAAGAGGAAAGCGTAGCGCCCATGTCCGTACCCATGCTCCAAATCGCGATGGACTACATCACCTTGCCGCCTGCGCTGGCGATGGCCGTGAAGGTCGCGCCCGAGGTCGACATCATCGAGATCGGGACGCCCCTATGCAAGGCGGTTGGCCTCGATGCGATCAGGGCAATGCGCGACCTGGTCGGACCGGACAAGCTGATCCTGGCCGACTTCAAAAGCCCCGACGTCGGCGGACTGGAGGCCAAGATGGCCTTCGACGCGGGCGCAGACATGATGACCGTGATCGGTGGCGCCGCGCTCGCGACCGTTGAGTCGGCGCTGGAGGCGGCCAAGGCTGCCCGCAAGGAAATGCTCATGGAGCTGACTGGCGTACGCGACATCCTCGCCCGCGCCAGGGAGTGGCGCCAGATCGGCGTCGAGCGGATGGTCTATCACCGCGGCTGGGACGAGCAAACCTTTGCACGCCAATGGGTCGAGGAAGACCGCACCGTCATCCGGCAGCTCATCGACATGGGCTTCAAGATCACCGTCACGGGCGGCCTGACGAAGCAACTGCTGCCGTTCTTCCAGCCGCTGGCCGTCTCGGTCGTGATCTGCGGCCGCGGCATCCGGGAGACGCCGGACCCGCGCCAGTCAGCACACGAGTTCCGGATGGAGATGCAGCGCCTATGGGGCAGCGGCGGTGGCGCCTCCCCCATCTACCCCGGCGGCAAGCTTGCGGCGAACACGGCCGCGGAGAACGCAGCCAAGGCACTCCGTTGGGGCGTGAGCGAAATGGGCCTGATGTTGACCGTGGATGGCCGGGAATGCCCCGGCTGCGATTCGCCGCAGCGGTTCTGCTGGGGCACACGCGTCGAGGTTGTGGCGCCCGCGGGCCTCAACGCCGGCGACGTGGTCGCCCGGATCTCAGAGGAGTTCGGCCGGAGCCCGGCCGTCACCCGCGGCGCCGAGGGCAGCTTCGTGCTCGATCCTGGACAACTGCCGGGCGGCACGCCGAACGAGGTGCTCGATCTGCTCCGGGCGGCGGGCCGTGCGATTCAGCGGCTCGGGTATTCGGTCGATGTTCCAGCCGGCATCGCCGTGGCAGAGCGAATTCTGCGGGACTAGGCTGGCAGATGGCGACATGCAAGGAGGAAGGTGAATGGCTCAGACACACGCACCGATGACCGCGCTGGGAATGGTGGAGACCCGCGGACTGGTGGCCTCCATCGAGGCAGCCGATGCGATGAGCAAGGTGGCCTACGTCCGGCTGGTCGCGCAGGAAGAGATCGGCGGCGGCTACGTCACGATCTTCGTGCGCGGTGAGGTCGGCGCAGTACAGGCAGCAGTGGATGCCGGGGTTGCGGCAGCGAAACGGGCCGGCGAGCTCGTGACCGCCCACGTCATTGCCCGACCGCATGCCCTCGTGGAGAAGCTGCTGCCCGGGGGCGAGACCAGGGTCGTCCGGGCGCTGGCGGACTGAAAGGGCTGCATGATGGACCTCAGGACTTACGTTCTCATCGACGCCATGCAGCCACAGTATGCCGCACTGACAGGCATCCTGCTGCAGGGTGACACTCCCGTCGAGGGCATGGCAGAGATCTTCGTGGAGCTGGCGCCGGCCAGCGATGTATACGAGTTGCTTGACGCGGCGCTCAAGACCACGGACGTGCGCCCGGGGTTGCTGCGGGTCGAGCGCGAATACGGCACGCTCGAGATCCACGGCTTCCACCAGGAAGGCGTCAAGGTGGCCGGGCAGCAAGCCCTGGCCCGCTTCAACATGACCGAGGCGGATCGCTGGAAGCCGGAGGTTGTGTCCGTCAAGACCGTCACCGGCGTGGATCCGTGGGAGGCGCAGCTGGTGAACCAGGCGAGCCGCGGCGGCCTGCTGCTGAAGGGGCAGACGCTCTGCGTGATCGAGGTGGTTCCGGCCGCCTACGTCATGCTCGCGGCGAACGAGGCCGAGAAAGCGGCTGACATCACCCTGGTGCACTACCAGCCTGCGGGCAAGTTCGGCCGCCTCTACATCTCAGGCACCGAGTCCGCGGTTCGGGTGGCGCGCGACGCTGCCGTCACCGCGGTCAACAGCCTGCCGGGAGTGGCCGGGGGAGCGCGCAAGTGAAGACGTTCTACTCCGCAGCGGACATCGAGGCACTGGCAAGCCAGGGAATACGCGAGCTGGCCATCGACGACGACGTGGTTCTCACCGCTGTTGCTCGCGAAACGGCCGCCCAGCTCGGCCTCCGGCTGGTCAACCCCGCAGCGCGGAGTGTTGGCCTGCCTGCGAGCACGCCCGCAGGCGCGCACGCCCAAACGCCCGATGTCGCCAAGCCCAAGGGCTGCCAGCACGGAACCCTCCACGCGGCCGCCGGCGATTCGGGAGGCACCCCCACCGTCCGGTCCGCCGGTCCGGCTGCAAATGGGCTCGTGGACGATCTTATCGGGGCTGTGAAGCAGCTCGCCAGACAAGGATAGGAGGCGCAAAGTGATCATTGCCAAGGTCGTTGGTTCGGCGGTCGCCTCGCTGAAACTGGATGCCTTGCAGGCGAGCAAGCTGCTGGTCGTGCGACAGGCGGATGCCCAGGGCAATGCGATTGGCCCCGCATTTCTGGCCGTGGACCTCGTCGGCGCCGGCGAAGACGAGTTGGTGCTGGTGAGCCAGGGCAGCTCTGCCCGGGCCGCGGTGCAGAACGATCGGTCTCCCGCCGACGCGGCCATCGTGGGCATCCTGGACGCGATTCGCTATTACGGCGAGCAGTCATTCACGAAGTCTTGAGGCGCACGAGCCGCCCATTGTAAGGAAGGTGTGAACCATGACGGAAGAATTCGATCCCGGAATGCGGGCCCTGGGGATGATCGAGACGAAGGGCCTCGTGGCCTGCATCGAGGCAGCCGATGCCATGATCAAGGCAGCCAACGTGAAGCTCATGCAGCGACGGGCCATCGGCGGCGGCTACATGACGGTGATGGTTCGCGGCGACGTGGGCGCCGTGCGGACCGCACTCGAAGCAGGCAGCCAGGCGGCCAGGCGGCTGGGCCAGGTCGTCTCCGTGCGCATGCTGCCGAGCCCCCATCTGGATCTCGAACAGATCCTGCCCAACACACTGGAGTAACGCGTGAGCACACCGCATGTAACGCCGTCAAGCCTGCGCAGCAAGAAGCAGCGCGGGCAGAAGATCACGATGCTGACCGCCTACGATTATCCCATGGCCTCGTTCATCGAGCAGGCAGGCGCAGATATCGTGCTCGTGAGCGATGCGGTTGGGACCGTGGGCAACGGCCGGGGGGAAGCGGTATCCGTCTCGGTCGACGAGATGATTTACCACACACGCTCGGTGCGCAACGGCACGAAACGGTGCATGGTCGTCACCACGATGCCCTTTGCATCGTATAACACCACCGACGACGCGCTGCGGACTGCCTCCAGGCTGATGAAGGAAGGCGGCGCTGACGGCGTGCACCTTGAAGGCACCCGCCGCGAGGCGCACCTGATCGGTGAGATCACGGCCGCGGGCATTCCCGTGATGGGGCACGTCGGCGTCACCAAGCAGAAGATCATCGGCGCGGGCCGCATCAAGCTTCCCGGGCAGGACGCAGCGGGCGCCAGGACCATCATCGATGACGCGCTCGAAATGGCCCGCCAGGGCGCGTTTGCCCTGGTGTTGGAGTGCCTGCCGGTTGCGCTGGGCCGGATCATCACCCGCAGCCTGGACATCCCCACCATCGGGATCGGCTCAGGGCCTGACTGCGACGGCCAGGCGCTCGTGACGCAGGACATGCTGGGGCTGTTCAAAGAGATGTCGCCGCGGTTCCTCAAGGTGTACGCGGATCTGGCGGCCGTCACGGTGAACGCGTTGGGACAGTTCTGCAAGGAGGTCGAGGGCGGTGCCTTCCCCGCGCCCGAGCACACCTACGCCATCGACGATGGCGAGTTGCAGAAGCTATTGGCACAACTGCGCAGTTGAGCGCAAGGGTCAGTACAGGGGCGTGGCCTGATACGCCCCTCAGAATGAGAGGGAGGTGCCATTCATGGCTGAGTCACTGAAGGGAAAGACGGCTGTCATCACGGGCGTCGGCTCCGGCTTCGCGAAGGCAACTGCGGAACTCTTCGCCACGCTGGACCAGGTCAACCTCGTCATGATCGACATCAACGAGAAGGCCCTGGAGGCCACCGCCGCCGCATGCAGGGCCGCCGGCTCGGAGGTCGTGGCCTTCGTGGGCGACGTGACGAAGGCGGCAACGTTCGAGCGCGCGCTCGAAGAGGCGCTCGCTGCGTTCGGCAAGGTCGACTTCCTGATCAACTACGCCGGCGGTGCGCTCAAGGTGGCGCCCATCGAGGAGATGGACGATGAGATCAACCGCCGCATCATCGACCTGAATCTCACCAGCACCATCATGAGCTGCCGCACCTTCACTCCGCAGTTCAAGAAGCAAGGCTACGGCAAGATCATCAACGTCTCCAGCGCGTGCGACCGGCGCTCCTGGCCCGGCTGGTCGGTCTATTCGGCAGCAAAGGCCGGCGTGAATGCATTCACGAAATGCCTCTACACGGAATTGCGGCCCCACGGTATCGCGGTCACCCTTCTCGTGCCGGGAGGCTCCAACACTGGCTTCCAGGGAGCAGCGGCAGGCGTCAACAAGTTCGAGTGGGACGAAGAACTGGCCGTGCGCCCCGAGCACTTCGCCGACATGGTCTACCAGACCTGTGCACTGACAAGGGGCGGTTGCGTGTCGGAGATGCTGGTCTACGGGCTGGCGCAGGACGTCAGCGGGTTCTGACATCAGAAGAAGTCCTGGTTGCCCGATGGGTCCGCCCCTTCGGGGCGAAGGAGGTTTTCAAAGACGAAACACCGATGCAAGGGAATCCTGAATGTTGCCGAACCGTTCATCCATCCATCCAGACTCCCAGGGAGTGAGGAGAAATCGCAACATGAGTAAGAAACTGTTCTCTGTCCTGACGGTGCTGCTGATCATCAGCTTTGCACTGTCCGCCTGCAGCACCCCAGCGGCCCCCGCTCCGGTGCCAGCAGCTACCGAACCCCCGGCGCCGGCTGCCCAACCCACGGTAGCCCCTGCCGCTCCTGCGGCGCCTGCCGCGCCCGCCGAATTCAAGCCGGCCACCGACGCGCCGAAGAAGATCGCGTTCTTCGTGTCTGACCTGAGCAACGTCTTCCACCAGGGTCAGTCCACCGAGGCCGCACGCTATGCCAAGGAGAAGTACGGCGCCGAGGTGTTCGTCTTCGACGGCAAGTCCGATTCCGCCACCATGACGGCCAACATGGACCAGATCATGGCCCAGGGCATGGACGCCGCCACCCTGCACGCCTGGGATGACCCCGCGGCCTTGCCCGCGGTCAAGGAAATGCTCGAAAAGGGCATCATCCTCACCTCCTTCTTCAGCCCCATGGGCGATACCGGCATCCCCGTCGCACGCAGTGACGAGGCCGGCATCTCCTTCGCCATGGGCGCCGAGATGGCCCAGGAGTGGAAGACCGCCAACCCCGACAAGCCCATCGTCATGGTCCAGCTCGGCTGGCCCAACCACACCGAGGTCAAGTCGGGCCGCACCGATCCCTTCGTCAAGGGCGTTCTCTCCGTCGATCCCGCCGCCACTGACCTCGGCTGCCTCGACGGCTCCAAGGGCGCTGACGCCGCCAAGCAGATCATCAAGGACCTCGTCACCCAGCATCCCGAGGTCAACCTGATCTACTCCGAGGCCTCCAACCTCACCGTCGGCACCATGGCCGGGCTTATCGAGGCCGGCCGCGGCAAGATGGACAACGGCAAGCCCCTGACTGAGATCGTCGCCAGCGTCGACTTCGACCCCGTCGAGTACGAGCTGGTCTACGACCCGGCCAGCTCCCTCAAGTTCTCCATGGGCCTGCCCCCGATCGAGACCGGCCGCGGCCGCATCGACCTGATCATGGATGTCGCCCAGGGCCGCCTGCCCATGACCTCCGACCCGCACGTCGAGCAGTTCTACAAGGCCTACGACATCAACTACTACGCCATGCCGCAGGCGGAAGCCGCCGAGTGGCTCAACGTCCAGTTCGGCACGAAGATCACCCCGCCGGCCGCTGCGGCAGCGGAGAGCCCATACAAGGCAGCCACTGATGCGCCGAAGAAGATCGCGTTCTTCGTGTCTGACCTGAGCAACGTCTTCCACCAGGGTCAGTCCACCGAGGCCGCACGCTATGCCAAGGAGAAGTACGGCGCCGAGGTGTTCGTCTTCGACGGCAAGTCCGATTCCGCCACCATGACGGCCAACATGGACCAGATCATGGCCCAGGGCATGGACGCCGCCACCCTGCACGCCTGGGATGACCCCGCGGCCTTGCCCGCGGTCAAGGAAATGCTCGAAAAGGGCATCATCCTCACCTCCTTCTTCAGCCCCATGGGCGATACCGGCATCCCCGTCGCACGCAGTGACGAGGCCGGCATCTCCTTCGCCATGGGCGCCGAGATGGCCCAGGAGTGGAAGACCGCCAACCCCGACAAGCCCATCGTCATGGTCCAGCTCGGCTGGCCCAACCACACCGAGGTCAAGTCGGGCCGCACCGATCCCTTCGTCAAGGGCGTTCTCTCCGTCGATCCCGCCGCCACTGACCTCGGCTGCCTCGACGGCTCCAAGGGCGCTGACGCCGCCAAGCAGATCATCAAGGACCTCGTCACCCAGCATCCCGAGGTCAACCTGATCTACTCCGAGGCCTCCAACCTCACCGTCGGCACCATGGCCGGGCTTATCGAGGCCGGCCGCGGCAAGATGGACAACGGCAAGCCCCTGACTGAGATCGTCGCCAGCGTCGACTTCGACCCCGTCGAGTACGAGCTGGTCTACGACCCGGCCAGCTCCCTCAAGTTCTCCATGGGCCTGCCCCCGATCGAGACCGGCCGCGGCCGCATCGACCTGATCATGGATGTCGCCCAGGGCCGCCTGCCCATGACCTCCGACCCGCACGTCGAGCAGTTCTACAAGGCCTACGACATCAACTACTACGCCATGCCGCAGGCGGAAGCCGCCGAGTGGCTCAACGTCCAGTTCGGCACGAACATCAAGTAAGCAGCGTAAGCCCGCTACGTCCCGGCACGCGCCGGGACGTAGCGGACAACCGGACACATCGCTGACCGGAACTGGAATCGACGTGGGAGGGCCTGTGCAGGCTCTCCCACAACCAGAACCTGGCATCGTGGGAAGCCGAGCCGCTGGCTGGCGACGCGACGGCGGGTGACAACTCCGAGGGCTGGAGGGGTGCATGGAACTAACCGACAACGTTCTCGAGATCCGGAACCTGGTCAAGGAATTCCCCAGCGTGCGGGCGGTCAACAACGTCAGTTTCGACATCAAGCGAAACACCGTCCACTGTCTCGTGGGCGAGAACGGCGCTGGCAAGAGCACGCTGATCAAGATCCTCACGGGCGCGTACCAACGCACCAGCGGCACGATCCTGCTCAACGGCGTTGACTACGTGGCCTCCAACACCAAGGAGGCCAAGGATCGGGGGATCAGCACGCTCTTCCAGGAACTGAACGTCGTCGACCAGCTGACCGTCGAAGAGAACCTGACGCTGGGCATGGAGGACACGCGGTTCGGCTTCCTCCGCAACACCGGCAAGATCCACAAGATCGTAAGCGTCATGAACAGCCTCGAGCCGTCGATCAGGCCGAACCAACTCGTCTCCGACCTCAGCGTGGCCAAGAAGCAGATCGTCGAGATCGCAAAGGCCGTCGCGACCGAGGCGGACATCATCATCATGGACGAGCCGACCGCGGCCCTGTCCGAGGGGGAAATCGCACGGCTCTTTGCGATCATCAAGGGCCTGCGCGAGCGCAACGTCACCGTGATCTACATCTCGCACCGGCTCGACGAGATCTTCGAGCTGGGCGACTACGTGACCGTGATGCGTGACGGTGGCCACGTGGCCACCCTGCCGGTGGCGGAGATCAAGGACCGCTCCGACCTGATCAAGATGATGATCGGCAAGACGGTCTTCGAGCAGTATTCCCCGCGCGAGCGGGACTGCGAGGACATCATCCTACAGGTTCGCCACGTTTCGAACCAGAAGCTGCAGGACATCTCGTTCGATCTTCCCCGCGGAGAGATCGCGGGCTTCTACGGCCTCGTCGGCGCAGGAAAGACCGAGCTGGCGCGGGCCATCTACGGTGCAGACTCATACACCGGCGAGATCATCTTCAAGGGAGAGAAGCTGGCCTCCTCGCCCGATCGCGTGATCGAAGCCGGGATCGCGCTGGTGCCAGAAGAACGCCGCTCGCAGGGTCTCTTCACCCTGCTGACGATTCGCGGCAACATACCGGTCATGAACATGAAGAAGATCTCTCGCAGCGGCCTCGTCGACGGAGCCCGTGAGCGAGCGGTCACGCTTGAATATATCGATAGGCTGAAGATCGCGACAAGCAGCATCGAGAAGGAAGCGGCACAGCTCTCGGGAGGCAACCAGCAGAAGGTCGTGCTTTCCAAGTGCCTGTTCGCCGACGCCGACCTGCTCATGCTGGACGAGCCGACGCGCGGCATCGACGTCGGCGCGAAGAGCGAGATCTACAGCATCATCCGCCAGCTGGCAGCCGCCGGCAAGTCGATCCTCATCTTCTCGTCCGAGCTTCCGGAGGTCGTCAACATCTGCGACTCGATCTACCTCCTCTACGATGGGACCATGGTTGAGAGGATTCGCAACGGCTGCGACATCGACAGCGAGCTGATGATGCACGCCGTGAGCGGCGTGGGCAACAATCACGTCGGGACGGAGATCGGCAGGGAATCCGACAGCAACGCACCGTCGACCACGGAAGGAGCGTGAAGGTGGAAACAACGAAATCCGCGCAGAAGACCCTGAAGAGCGGCCGGATGAGCAATGAGACGTTCATCAGCCTCTTCATGATCGGTGTTCTGGTCGTCGTGTTCCTGATCGCCTGCCTGTTCGTGCCGAACTTCTACAAGCCACAGAACATCATCAACATCCTGACCAACAACTGGTACATCGTGATCATCGGCATTGGTGTCAGCTTCCTGCTGGTCACAGGCAACTTCGACATGTCGGTCGGCGGGGTGATAGCCCTCGCGGGCGTGCTCTCCGTGTACTTCTGCCAGGCTCAGAACGCCTCGCGCAACGCGCTCGGCAACGGCTTGGGACTCCCCTACGGCGTCGCAATCGTTCTCGCGCTTCTCGGCGCAGCGTCGGTGGGTGGCTTGAACGCCTTCTTCATCGCCAAGCTGAAGGTGCCATCGATCATCGTGACGCTGGGCACCATGATGCTTGCGCGCGGTGTGGGCCAGGTGATCACCCAGGGCGCGCAGCGCAACACGAGCCTTCCGAAGGTCTTCGGCGTCATCGGCAACGCAGCCATCCCGGGAACCTCGCTGAAGGTCTCGGTGCTGATCATGATCGTGCTCCTGATCCTCGCTTTCTTCATCGAGCGCAAGACCGTCTTTGGACGGCGCACTTACCAGATCGGAGCGAACCAGGAGGCCGCGCGGCTGTCCGGCATCAAGGTGACTCGCCACCTCACCATGCTCTATATCTTCAGCGCCCTTCTGGCCGGCATCACCGGGATCCTGCTCGCATCGGAATATAAGGCGGGGCTGTCGGGTCGGGCCATGGGTTACGAGTTCGATGCGCTGGTCGTTGCACTCCTGGGCGGGGTTAGCATTGCTGGCGGCTTCGGGTCGGTATTAGGCATGTTCGTCGGCGCCATCCTGCTGTCCGTGATGACCACCGCGGCGACTGGCCTGCTGCTCTCGCCCGACTGGCAGTTCACGCTCAAGGCGGTGGTGACGTTTGGCGCGATTCTGGCCCAGCGGTGGGCCCTCGACCGGCGCAGTCGCGGCTGACGCCGGCCCGTTCAGGCCGCAATCCCGGCGGATTGCCCTGTCCGGCACACGAACGAGATGAACTAAGGTAGAGGAGAGGGGCATGACAACATTGAAGGCACCGGTGCGCGAGACCTTGAGCTCGAACGAGCGATCAGAGGCTTTGCGGTCGGCCATCAAGAAATACTACATCTACGTCGTTCTGCTCGTGATCATCGTGACCTTCAGCCTGGTCAAGGTCGGAGAGGTCGGTCTGTTCGGCCGGGGGGCCTTCCTCAGCCGGGACAGCGTGATCAACATGCTCCGCATCTCCGTCCCGATCCTGACGCTGAGCGGGGCCTTCTGCCTGCTCATGATTTCCGGCTACATCGATCTCTCGGTCGGCAGTGCGATGAGCCTCAGCGCAGTCGTGTTCAGCCTGATGATCCTGAACGGGTTCTCCTTTCTTCCTGCTCTTCTGCTCACGCTGGTCGTGGGAGTGGCCATGGGACTTGTGAACGGCTTCAATGTCATGAAGCTGCGCATCACACCGGTGATCGCCACGCTCGTGACGCTGAACCTCTTCAAAGGCATCGCGCTGCTGATCGTCCCTGACGGCACCTCGGCCATCAAGAGCACCGCCACGCAGAAGATGCCCGCGTTCATCAATTACTACGCGCGGCAGGACGTCTTGCTCGGACTGCCCGCATCGTTGTTCGTTGCTGTGGCCGCGATCCTCATTCTGGTCATTATTCAGCGCAAGACCATCCTGGGCAAGTATGCCGCCGCCATCGGCGGCAACCGAACCGCGGCCGAGCTCTCAGGCATCAACGTCGTGAAGTACGTGTGGCTGCTGTACGTGATCGTGGGAATCTTCGCAGCCCTGGCCGGGGTGGCACGATCGAGCTACATGTCGCTGGGTGACCCGCTTTCGGGCGACGGCATGGAGCTGGACTGCATCATCGCGGTGCTACTCGGCGGGACATCTTTTGCCGGCGGCGAAGGGTCGGTGGCCAAGACCATCGTTGGAGCACTCATCATCGTGTGCATCACAACGGGCCTGATGACCGTGATCCCGGCCTACTGGCAGGTCGTCGCGAAGGGCAGCGTGTTGCTGCTGGCCGTGGTCCTCAACCACCTGTTGATCCGCCGTCGAGCGTGACGCTCGCCCGGCACCAGACAGGAGTCGCCGATGTTGCCCGCACCCGAATCCGTGCAGTCAGCGCAGAGCACCGCAGGCACGGCAAGCGGATCGCTCCGCGGCCGGTGGGCGCTCGGTGGGCGCTGGGTCGGCCTGTACGAGAAGGCGCTGCCGGCCGACTGGTCGTGGGATCGCCGGCTCGCTGCGACGGCTGAGGCCGGGTACCAGTACGCCGAGATGTCCATCGATGAATCCGACGAGCGCCTGGCGAGGCTCGAGTGGCCGGCGCAGGAACGGGCGGCGTTGCGCAGGGCGATCGCGGCTTCAGGCGTACCGCTGCTCTCCATGTGTCTCAGCGGCCAACGTCGGTTCCCGTTGGGAAGCAATGACCCGGCCACACGGCGCCGTGCCTTCGACATCGTGGCCAAGGCCATCTCCTTTTCGATCGACGCGGGCATCCGCATCGTCCAGGTGCCCGGTTATGACGTCTACTTCGAGCCGAGCGACGCATCGACGCTGGCGCGCTACCACGAAGGATTGTGCCTGGCGGCGGAGTGGGCGGGAGCCGCGGGCGTGATGCTGGCGCTCGAAAACGTCGATGTTCCGGCCAGCGCGTCGCTGGTCCGCGCGATGGAGACTGTCCGCCACGTGAATTCGCCGTGGTTCCAGATTTACCCCGACTTCGCCAACGTCGCCGCTGCCGGCTACAACCCAGTAGAAGAGCTGCCGTTGTGCCGGGGCCACATCGTAGCAGTACATTTCAAGGACTCACTGCCAGGAATCATCCGCGGCGTGCCCTTCCACAGCGGCATCGTGCCCTTCGAGCAGGTGTTTCTTACGCTCGCGAAGAGTGGCTACCGAGGTCCGCTTACGGTCGAGATGTGGGCCCACATGGACCCGACCGGCAGTCCCTTCGAATCGATCGTTGCGGCCCGGCAGCTTGTTGCCAGGCTGCTTGCTGCCCATCAGCAGGAGCAGGATGAATCATGCTAGAAGAACTTCGCTACCAGGTATGGAAGTACAACCTCGAACTGCCGAAGTACGGCCTGGTCAAGATGACCAGCGGCAACATCTCCGGCAGAGATCGGTCCACCGGGCTCGTGGTGATCAAGCCCAGCGGCTACAGCTATGAGGAGATGAAGCCGGAGGACATGGTCGTCGTGGATCTCGACGGCCGGGTGATCGAAGGCCACCTCCAGCCATCCGTCGACACCGAGACGCATCTTT
>CAZMIS010000046.1:0-15567 GCA_964566325.1 uncultured Anaerolineales bacterium | reverse complement strand
CGGTGACCTTTGCGATGGCATCGTCGAACGACAGGTCGAGCGTCCGGGTGAAGTAGTAGCTCATCTCCATCTCCTTTGGTTGCAGTGTCGGTGTTAGGATGCGCGTGGGGCTGCGGCAGTTACACCGGGCCGAAGGGCAAACAGAAAGAGCGACGTGCGCGCAGCATGTCGCTCTGAGTGGGCCCCCCGGGATTCGAACCCAGGACCAACCGGTTATGCTTCCCACTACGGCTTTCGCCGCCCCGCTATCCCCGCCGGCCCGGCAATCTTCACCGGAGTGAAGAGTCCGGACACGCCCGGAGACGGGTTTGTGGGCTGGACTATCCCTTCGCCCTGTGGGGTCGCAGTACTGCATCGCCCCCGTCGGGCGCCCGCCGTCTAGTCTCTACACCTTCCCCCCTTGGAAGGGGGGCTTGGCTCGGGATCACCATGCCATCAAGACGTAGGCTTCCCCGAGTTTGGCAGGTAATCACCCGGCAGTTACCCACCGGGCAGCCCTTGACGGAGGGTCCGTCACGAGCCGGCCGCTCTAACCGCTGAGCTAGGGGCCCTAACCACGGCAACACTATACCACACAGCGCATCGTTTCGACAAAGCCAACCTGGCCACTGCGTTCGCCCCGGCCGATTTGCACACATATCCCAGTGCACGGTATGCTCGTGATCCGGAGGACATTGCCGCTATGAGACTGGTCACGTTCACACACCAGGGGAGGACCGCGCTGGGTGCGCTGCAGGCCGGACCGGCCGGCGAGTTGGTCTATGACCTGAACCGCCTCGATCCGGGCATCCCGGCAGACATGATGGCGTTTCTGCAGGCCGGCGACGCCGCGCTCGACCTGGCCCGCCAGGCGCTGGCAACCGCGCCGGCCGGCCAGGGTTACGCGATCGATCGCGTGGTGCTCCAGGCGCCCGTCCCGAGGCCGGGCAAGGTTATCGGCGTCGGGAAGAACTACCTGGACCATGCCAGGGAGACCGATTCGTCGGCTCCCCCGTTCCCGATGATCTTCGCCAAGTGGGCGAACACGATCATCGGCCCGGGCGCTCCGATCATCGTCCCACCGGATGTGACCGAGCCCGACTACGAGGGCGAGCTGGGCGTGGTGATCGGCCGGCGCTGCCGTAACGTCGCGGAGGCCGATGCGCTCGACTACGTGGCCGGCTACCTCGCCGTGAACGACGTCTCCGCGCGCGACTGGCAGTTCCGCACGAGCCAGTATACGCTGGGTAAGTCGCCGGACACCTTCTGCCCCATCGGTCCCGCGCTGGTCACGGCCGACGAGATCCCCGACGTGCAGAACCTGGCCCTGCGCACGGTGGTGAGCGGCGAGGTGCTGCAGGAGGGCCACACGAGCCTGATGATCTTCTCCGTCGCGCACCTCATCTGGGACATGGCCCGCGTCATGACGCTCGAGCCGGGTGACATCATCGCCACCGGCACGCCGTCGGGCGTCGGCTTCGCCCGCACACCCCCGCGCTGGCTGCGCCACGGCGATGTCGTGCGGGTCGAGATCGAGCGCGTCGGCGTCCTGGAGAATCCCGTCATCGTCGCGCAGCCCTGACCGGGCTGTGCGCGGCGCTGCGGCGTTCCCTGTGGTAGAATCGGGATCGTGAGCCGCGGCACGAACAGCCGCAGCAGAGGAGCAGGACGCATGAGAGGGGCAGACGGACGCCCCGCCGGGCAACAGGCCGCGGGCGGCTACGGGCACGCAGCGGAGGTCGCCGCGGCCGCCGCGCTGGAGACGATCGTCGCCGAACACGGTCCCGACAGCGAGGCCATCATCCGCACTATCGCGGCCCCGCAGATCGCGCCGGCGGGCCGCCGCGGCACCGCGCCGCGTTACCTGCAGGCCGCAGGTCTGGCCGACTACCAGCGCGAGATCTACCGCCGGTTCTCGGACGTGATCAACATCCCCGCGGTGGACTACATCAGCAAGACGCCGCGCAGCTGGCTGATCGTGGGCGACCACCGCGCAGAGGTCGCCGCTCGGGTGGAGAAGATCATCGAGCGCCACGGCCTGGGCGTGGGCATGCTCGTGCTCCATGCGCAGCAGATGCACTCGCGCCATATCCTGCTCGAACTGGAGATCGACGGCGTGGTGCACGATCTGGCGCGGCCGACCGCGCGGCTGGCGGGGCGCCGCGGGGAGAACATCCTCTACGTCCCCATCCGCAAGTATCGCGGGGATCGGCAGCGCCTGGCCGAGCTCAACATCACCAAGCCGCCCGAACTATGGAACCAGGCGGCCCTGGTCACCCACGAGCAGGTCTCGAACGCGTGCAACTACTGCTCGGCCGCGGAGATCAACCCCTGCGAGGTGGTCGTGCGCATCGAGGGCGCGCGCTTCGGGCTCTCGCGCAACTACGAGCTCGGGTTCACCTATGCGCCGTTCGGCAACCCCCTCTCCAGCGTCCATTTCCTCGCCTGGCACCTGGCCGCGGGCGGGCCGCACGGCCGGCCGCTCAACATGAACCGCACGCCGATCACCTTCTCCGACCTGGTTGAGATGACGCGGCGGATCAATACCTCGATCGCCGAGTTCTTCGCGGGCACGGGGGTGAGCGACCTGCCTGTCATCGACGGCGTGTCCAACGGCTGGGCCGGCAACACGATCTACCACCAGCACTTCCAGTTCTTCCGGCCCGAGTACCCCTGCCCCATCACCGACGAGGCGCGGCTGCAGGCCGGCGCGCCGCGCACCGCTGGCCGGAGGAAGGCCGCGCCCCAGATCGTGCTGGAGAGCGACGACATCCGCATCGCGCGGCTGCCTTGGGAGACGCCCGTCTACAAGATCAGCGCGGACGAATCGATCAACATCGGGCTGGTGGGCAACGACATGGCGGGCGCGTGGCGGCTGCTGGGCGGCTCCGCGACGATCCCCTACCGCACCTTCCCGGAGGACTACGAGCCGAAGGAGGGCGAGCTCGTGCCGGTGCACACGCAGAACCTCTACGTGCCCGGACGCGAGCTGGGGCGAGTCGCGTACATCCTGCTGCGCGACAAGCGCTGCGTGGACTACCGCCCGGGTCCGGACGAGACCATCAACCGGGATGCGGGGCGACGGGCGCAGACCAAGACCAACATCGCAGTACTCGAAGCCACCGGCACAGTCATCGTGGACGACAACGCCTCGTTCGAGGAGATGCGGAAGTGGGCGCCGGAGGAGATCACCGAGCAGGTGAGCCGGATGACCGCCGCGATCCACCCGGATGAGAAGCAGGTGCGCCGCTTCGAGCGGAGCATCCGCGGCATGTTCCCCGAGTAGCCACCGGGTGGCGAACCCGCGCTGCCGCGCGACCGGCCCTCTGCCTCGGTCGGGCTGCCGGCGCCGCGCGGCGCGGGAATCCCTTGGACAACGACGACGACATCATGCCAGACTTCATTTCCACCCTGATCCGCCCGCTCATCACCCTGCTGGTGTTCGTGACCATCGGCCTGCTCGGGCGCAAGGCGGGCATCATCAGCGATCGCCTGCAGCAGCACCTGACCCGCCTGGTGATGAACTTCCTGCTCCCGGTCATGCTCTTCATGGCGGGATTCGCCTCCGATCCCACCAGCCTGGCCCGCGAGTCAGGCCTGGCGTTCCTCGGCGGCCTGGTTCTTCCGCTGCTCGGCTACGGCGCCGGCGCGCTGGTGACCCGGATCGCCCGGCTGCCCCGACGACAGGCCAGCGTGGTGCGCGTGGACACGGCCTTCTGCAACACGGGCTTCGTCGGCCTGCCGCTATGTGCCGCGTTGTGGGGGCCGCAGGGAGCCCTGCTGGCTGCGGTCTACGACCAGGCGGTCACGCTTTCATCCCTGACGTTGGCGCCCCTGGATTACGGGCACCAGGACGGACGCAGGCCCTGGCGCAGCCTGCTGCTGAGTCCGCTGCTCTGGAGCCTGGCGCTGGGCGTCACGTGCGGGCTGGCCGGGTGGACCCTGCCCCCCTGGGCGCGCAGGCCGCTCGACCTCGTGACGTCCGCCACCCTGCCGATGTCGCTGATCCTGGTGGGCAGCCTGGCCCTGCCGGACCGGCTGGAACGCGCGCTGGCGCGGCCGCTGGCCACGTTGGTCGGGTCGCGCCTCCTACTAGCGCCCCTGGTCACGCTGGCGGCCGTGTCGCTGCTCGATCTGCGGGGCGTGCTTGCGGGGATCCTCGTGCTGCAGACCGCCATGCCCGCGTCGGTCATGGTGACGGTCATGGCCAAGGAGTACGGCGCGGATGCGGACCTGGCAGGCGCGGGTGCGCTCGTGACGGTCATCCTGTCGGCCGTCACGCTGCCCGCGATGGTCGCGTTGGTGCACCTGCTGCGGGCCTAGCCGGCCGCAGACCATCGCTGAAGGCGAAAAACAGCGTCCCCCTGCTCACGCAAAGGGACGGGGGTATGGTTGCTCCATGTTGTGCAAAAGCGGGTGACGCGATTCGAACGCGCGACATTCTGCTTGGAAGGCAGACGCTCTACCCCTGAGCTACACCCGCACTAGCCTGGACTTTCGTCCAAGCCCAGCTTTGCCTGCCGGCAAAGCCGATATCGGGGCGCGGAGATTTGAACTCCGGACCTCTTGAACCCAAATCAAGCGCGCTGCCTGGCTGCGCTACGCCCCGCACGACAGCCAGTATACTCAAGACGCCCGTTTACCGCAACTGGACGGCCCCCGTCCATTCGAGGATCGTCCCGCGCGTCCGGTCGACCAGGCGCACGCTCACCTCGCCGGCAGCGGGCACGGACCCAGGCAGGCCCAGCTCACGCACGAACGGCGCGGCAGGTCCGGCCCGCAGGTCCAGGGTCAGCGGCTCCACCCCGGGCAACTCGATGGTCACCTGGCCCTCGGTCGCCTCGGTGGGGAACACGCCCAGCCTGAGGCCCCCGGCCGCAGGCCCGAGCGAGAGAGCAGCCGCCGTGTTGGCGAACGTCACGCCGCCGATGCCCGCCACGGGATACCAGTACTCGCTCCAGGTTACCTCCGCACCGGGCGCCAGCTCGTACCACTCCTCGAAGCTGGCCGTCAGGCCGCCGTGAAGCTCGACGTACGATGAGCCGTCGTCGGTCCACAGGGCGGGATCGAGCCCATCGCTGCCCCGCGGTGCGAAGAGCTTCAGCCCCTTCGCGGTCCCCGCCGGGACCACCCGGATCACGCCCTCATCCGCCCCCGCGTCGTAGACGCCGGCGAACGCGCCCGCCTCCAATGGCTGGGTGAACGCGCCCAGGTAGTTCTGCCAGTTGGCCAGTCGGGACAGGTCCCGCCCCCCGATCAGCGGCCACGACATCGTCTGGCCAGCCTGGGGCAGCGATGCATCGCCCGTGCTGTGCACCGTCACCGAATTGCCGGGGAGGATGAAGCGCAGGTCCGGCGAGGCGCTGTTGGCCGGACCGGGCGCGAGCATGGCGTTGGCCCACCACTTGAAGCGGAAGGATGCGCCGAGCGGATTGACGATGCGCGGCTGCACGACGAAGTAGCCCGCGTCGGGCGGCAGGATCACGTCCACCACCGCGTACGGCGCCTGGGGGCCGGTCTTGGTGAAGAGCGTCAGCATCACGCCGCCGTCGGGCTGGGCCGCATGGTCGTAGCCCCACACCGTGCCGAACTCGTAGCCGTGCTCTTCGACCGGGAAGCCCCACTCCATGCCGCCCGCGGCCAGCCACCAGTTAGCGCCGGGGGGATAAGGCGGGCTGGGCGGTCCCCACTGCGTTGGCTTGATGACCGCGTTGGCATAGAGCTCGTTCGAGCCAGTCGGCTTGAAGGTGAGCTCGTAGATGCGGCCGCCGAGATCGGGCAGGATGCCCAGGCGGAGATACTCATTTTCGAGCACGAGTAGCCGGTACGTCCTGGGCGCAGGCCGCGGGCCGGTCGCCTCGTACGCGGCGCGGTCCAGCGCCAACACCGGGTACCCCGCGGCCTCGTCGTCTGCCGTCCGGCCGAGCAGCGCCTCGTAGGGATACGTAGGCAGGCTGATCTGCTCGACGCGATAGGTGGTCGCGCCGTGAACGGCCCGCGTCACCACCTCTGATCCCGAGACAGTTGGCAGCGGAAGGGCGGTCACCGCGGCCTCTGCCGCGGCCTTTGTCGGCGCCTTTGTCGGCGCCTTTGTCGGCGCCTCTGTCGGCGCCCTTGTCGGCTGCACGGTGATGCGGGCAAGGGTTGGCATGGCGGACGGCGCGGTCGTGGCCGTTGGCGGGACCGTAGCCGCAGGGGCGGCAGTGGCCGCCGCGGTGGTCGCAGATGCCGAGGCGCTGGGCTGTGGCGTCGCCTCGGCCGCGGTCGGCACGGGCGCGCGGCTCACCTCGGTCGCAGGCGGCGCAACCGTGGGGGACGCGGACGGTGGCGCCACGCAGCCGGCCGCGAGCAGGATCACGAGCAGTACCCCCAGGCAGCAACCTTCAATGTGGCGATTTCTTAGCCGCAGAGGCCGCAGAGTAACCGGAGAGAAGGAAGAATCAGCAGCCTCTGGTCCTGTCTCTGTGACCTCTGCGGCAAGGCTATCAGCAGCACATTTGCAGCTTTTTCCCCCCAGGGCGATCTTGGTCATGCCGCACCTCCGCATCAGGGCCTTAACGGCCGATCGTCAGCAGGGGCAGGTTTGCCGCAAGCGCACCGGCCCCGCGCACCACGGCCGCCAGCGGCGCCTGGCCCGCGGCCCGGCGGTTCTCCGCGGCCGTGGCCAGGATGTCGAGCGCCACGGAAAGCACGTTGGGCTGGGCCTTCGCCAGCCAGCTCGCGCGCTCGAACAGCAACAGGTAGCCCTCGGCCCGCGACAGCCAGGACAGGTCGTTGACGAGCTCCTCGAATGCGTCCCAGTTGTGCCCGGCCCACTGGGGGAAGGACATGGCGCTGCCCGCCGCCTCGAGGAAGTCCGCCTTGGATGCGACCAGCGCGCCATCGAGGTGCATGGCGTGCCAGCCCGCCCGCTCTGCGGCGCGCGCGAGCGTGCGCATACTGGTGCGCGCGACGAGCCGGTAGACTGCGGCGCCGGCCTCGCCGGCAAACACCTGGTCGAGGGTCGCTGTCATGGGATCACCCGCCTGAAGCTGTCGTAATGGTCGTCGGTGTAGTAGAGCTCGCCGCCCTCTCCCGCCACGATGCGTCGCGCGCCGCGGTCGCCCGAGCCCGGCGTGATGACGGTGTACTCCCGGTAGTAGCCACGCGGCCGCCGGGGCAGCAACTGCTCGCGGTTCTGGAATGTCACGCCGTCGCGCTCGAACGGGAACGGCCCGCCCGCCCGGATGAGCCGGACCGTGTCGCGCGCCTGGCGCGGCAGGTCGGCCAGAGCGATGGTGCGCAACCCGTCGTCGGGAGTGGCCGTCGCGCGCGGCGCCCTGCGGGTGGCAGACGGGGCCTGTGTCGGCCCGGGCGCTGACGCCTGGGCTGGGGCCTGTGTCGGCGCCCCGACCTGCTCCTCGATCGGCGCCGCAGACGGCGCCGCGGTTGCGGCAGGGGCGCTTGCAGCGGCAGCCGTTGCCGGCATGGTCGTCACCCGCGCGGTGGTTGCCGGCGCCGCGGTGACCAGGCTCAGCGCCGGCGCCTCCAACAGTGGCGCGGCGCTCGTTGCCGTTGGGGCCAGACGTGCAGGCGCGGCGCACCCCGCGATCGCGACGATGACGATGAGCATCAACGCACCGGCTGCGCGGCGCGGGCTTATGGCTGTACGGTCAGACATGTCCGCGACTATAGCACAGACCGCGCCTCGCCGCAACGAATGGCGGGAGGCCGCCCCGCGCGGTGCGTCTCGATTTATCCCGTCCCCGCGCCTGTGCTATCATAGTACGTCATATCGGGCCCGGCCCGGCCGGCTCGAAACCGAAGCAACGAATCGAGGCTCATGAACCAGGTTGACCTGCACACGCATACCACCGCGTCCGACGGCTCGCTCACCCCGGCTCAGCTGGTGCAGCGCGCGGCCAGGCTGGGGGTAAAAGTGATCGCAATCACCGATCACGACACGGTCTACGGCGTGGCACCGGCCACAGCGGAGGGAACCAAGCTGGACGTCGAGGTTATTCCCGGCGTGGAGATTAACACCGACGTGCCCGGCGCGGAGGTGCACGTCCTCGGCTTCTTCGTAGACGTGGCGCACCCTGAGCTGAATGAGAGGCTGGCGGCCATCCGCGATGGCCGCGTCGGCCGCGCGCGGCGCATGGCCGAGGTCCTGACCGAGATGGGCGCACCGGTGCGCTTCGAACGCATCCTGGAGATCGCGGGTGACGGCGCGGTGTGCCGGCCACACGTGGCACAGGCGCTGATCGAGGCCGGACACGCGACCGGCTACCAGAACGCCTTCGAGAAGTTCATCGGGCGCAACAGCCCTGCTTATGTCGAGCGGCAGAAGTACTCCCCCGCGGAAGCCTGTGCACTGATCTCCCGCGCGGGCGGCCTCCCGGTGCTGGCGCATCCCGTCTTCTTCGATAAGTACGGGGCGGTCAAGTCGCGTTTCGACCAGGCATTGCTGCCGGAGATGTTGGCCGCGGGCCTGGCGGGCATCGAGGTGTACTACCCCCGTTACGATGCAACGACGATCGAGATGCTGCTCGGCGTCGCCCGCAGCCACGGGCTGATCGTCACGGGCGGCACGGACTTTCACGGTTTCCGTCCGGGCGAGCCGGATCTTGGCGGCATCTACGTGCCGATGAAGACGGTGCGCAGGCTCGAGGAACGGGCCAGGGCCAACGGCCGGGCACTCGCGCTCGGCGCGGCAGCGGAGGCGGGGCCGGACCAGTGACGGAGGCGGTGGAACGACAGGCTCACTTCCTGCTGCGGGACGTGGGCAAGGCCGTGCGGGCGTACGGCATGCTCCGCGACGGCGACCGCATCGCCGTCGCGGTGTCAGGCGGCAAGGATAGCCTGGCCCTGCTCGAGTTGCTCGACCGCTATCGCCTGTCGTCCGGCGTGGCGTACGACCTGTGCGCGGTCCACGTGCGCGGCGATGCGTTGGGCGTGACGGCCGCGCATGCGCCGCTGGATGCGTGGCTGGCGTACCGCGGGTTTGCCCACCGGACCGTCGCGCCCGAACTCGAAGACGGGGATGCGCCGCCCCTGGGCTGCCAGCGCTGCACGTGGCTGCGCCGCAAGGCACTCTTTGGGGCCGCGGAGCAGCTGGGCTGCAACGTGGTGGCCTATGCACACCATGCGGATGATGCGGCCCAGACGGTCCTGTTGAACCTTTTCTATGGCGGCAGCGTCCATACGTTGGCGCCGGTGGCGAGCTACTTTCGCGGCCGATTCCGGCTGGTGCGTCCGCTGATTCTCACGCCCGAGAGCGAGATCGCTCGCTTCGGCCGCGCGTGCGGCATCCCTGCCCCGCCCCCGGCCTGTCCGAGACGGGCAGACTCGCGACGAGCGCAGGTGGGGGAGATGCTGCGCATGTTGGGGCCCGCCTACCTGCGCCAGGTGCGTGCCAACCTGCTGCGGGCCGGCCTCGCAGGCTACGGGAGCGTGGACGACCCCGGCCGCCTGGGCTGATGTTGATGAACGCAGATGGGAGAGTTCGGTTTGGATACGACAGTTCGTGACTTCGCCATCGACCTTGCCCGGCGGGCAGGCGACATCCTGATCGCCTATCGGGAGCGGGGACTGGAACAGGACGCCATCCGCCAGAAGCTCGGCCACTTCGATATCGTCACCGAAGCCGACCTGGCCTCCGAGCAGTTCGTCCTGTCGGAGCTGGCTGCGGCGTTTCCCAACTACGGGGTGATGTCTGAGGAAACCAACCAGCGACTGTCGGACAAGGAGTGGGTCTGGATCGTGGATCCGCTGGACGGAACGACCAACTTCGCGCATGGTCTCCCGATCTACGCGGTGAACATCGGCCTCGCCCACCGTGGCAGGCCGGTGCTCGGCGTCACCTACGAGCCGACCTATCAACAGACCTACTGGGCCATGCGCGGCGCCGGCGCGTGGCTGCGCCGCGGCAACGCAGAGAGTCGATTGCACGTGTCGCAGACGGGCAACCTTCAGCACGCGCTGCTGGCGACGGGCTTCCAGTACTCCCGCCGCGACCCGGAATACACCCGCCATGCCGAGTTCGCGCACCTCGACACGATCACCCAATCCGTCAGGCGCCTGGGCTCGGCCGCGCTGACCATGGCCTGGATTGCGGCCGGCCACCTCGAGGCGTACTGGGAGACAGGGCTCAAGGCGTGGGATTTCGCGCCGGGATGGCTGTTGATCGAGGAGGCGGGCGGGCAGTCGATCGAGTTCGACGGATCGCCCATCTCGCTGGAGAGCCAGACGCTCATCGCTGGCAACGGCCAGCCGGCCGTCGTCGAGGCCATTCAACAGACGGTCGGCAAGATGCGGTTCGAGTCGATGCTGGCGGGTGCTCCGGAGGCGCGGCACTGATGCACATCGACCGCCGCTATCGCGGGCGCCGCAGGCGATCTCCGTGGCCGTTCATCATCCTGCTCGGCCTGATCCTCATTCCCGGCATCTATCTGCTGTCGACGCGCACGCGCTTCTTTGAGAACCCCTTCAACCCGCTCATGCCGACCGCCACGCCCACCCGCTCCGCGGTGAGCTACCTGGCCGAGGCTGAGGATGCGTACGAAGCGGGTCTCTTTACCGCGGCGGCCGGGAGCTACCAGCGCATGGTCGAGCTGGAACCGGACAACCACCAGATCCTCAACCGGGTCGCCTGGCTGTGGATCCTGCGCGGCCATCCGGAGCGAGCCGTGGAGGTCGCGCAGCGGGCGGTCGAAGTCGAGAAGAACGCCGAGAATCTGGCGATCCTCGCAATGGCCCAGGACTGGAGCGGCGAGTACGACGATGCGATCGAGACGGCGCTCGACGCGGTGGACGCCGACCCGCTCTCCGCGCAGGCACATGCCACTCTTGGAGAGGTCTACGCCGACCGGAACAACTGGCAGCGTGCGCTTGAAGAGGCCCGCGAGGCAGAGAAGCTGGACCCCAACAGTGCCTACGTGATCCGGAACCTCGGCTACGTGCTGTCGATGCAGGGCCGCTACGAGGAGGCGTTGGTCGAGTACGCCCGCGCGGCTGAGCTGGCTCCGAAGCTGGGCTACATCTACATCAGCGCGGGCAACATCCACATGGCGCTCAACGAGTACGACCTGGCCATCCAGCAGTTCGAGAAGGCCGTCGAAGTCAACCCGGACATCCCGACCGGGTATGATGCGCTTGGCCACGCCAGCGCCCTGAACGGCGACCCCGATCGCGGCAAGGCGACGCTTCTTAAGGCAATCGAGCTGGACGGGGATTACGCGCTCGCCCATGCGCACCTGGGGCGCCTGTACTACACGCAGCTGCGCTGGGAATCCGCCATCGAAAGCTTCACTGAGGCGTTTGACTTGGGCCTCAAGAACGAGGAATACTTCTACGAGCTGGGCCTGGCCTATTCCTATCTGGAAGATTGCGAAAACGGCGTGAAGTGGCTCGAAAAGGCCCTGGAACTGAACCCCGATTCCAGGCCCGCACAGGACGGCATCCGGCGCTGCGAGGGGAAATAGGGAGCCGCGCGTTAGGTCCGACCGTCCCCTTGTGTTAGAATGATCAAACATGCCGGTCGCAAGACCGCGCTGCAGGGCCCGGCCCATGCACAACGTGGCCAGGTCACGCGTTCCCAAACATGACTTGAGGTGTTCGTTTCGATGTTCAGGAAGTATCTTGTTCCATCCATCGCGATCCTGGTAGTGGCGCTGGCTGCGGGCTGTGCTGCGGTTGCTCCCGAGCCCGCGCCCGTGCCGCCGACCAAGACGCCGAAGCCGACCTTTACGCCGACGCCCGACTGGACGCCGACCTCTGTCGTCTTTCCGACCTTCACGCCCGTCGAGCCGACGGCCACGCCCGAACCGACCGCGACTGAAATCCCGCCGACCGAGACCCCCGTGCCGGAAGCGCGGCTGAGCGCGTCGCAAAACGTGAACGTGCGCAGCGGCCCCAGCACCGCGTATCCCGCGATCGGGCGGCTGGGCGCCGGTGATTCCTACGTCATCACCGGGCGCAACAGCGCCGGCGACTGGCTGCAGTTCGACTTCAACGGTCGGACCGGCTGGGTGACCTCATCCCTGGTGACCGTGACGGGATCGATGGACATCGTGCAGGTGGCCCAGGCGCCCGCCCTGCCGACCGCGGCCCCGCGGCCCACCGCGCGACCGGTGGTCGTCCAGCCGACCGCACCGCCGGCCCCGCCCGCGCCGCCGCCATCGCAGTACAAGTACAAGACCGCGCGGGTTGATTCTTGCCGTCCGCAGGCCGGCGGGACCTGGTTCAACGGCTACGTCCGGATGGGCGGCGCAGGAGTCGACGGCGAATTCGCTGTCTTCAGCTGGGCGCCCGATGGTCCCGTGGTTGCGTCGATCCAGGTCGGGCCGCACACCGGCTATCCGGGATGGGATCATGGTTACTTCAGCCATATCCTCAACGAGGCGCCGGGTGTGTCACGCAAGGGCGATTGGTACGTCTGGATCCAGGATGCTGGCGGCAAACGCATCTCCGAGATGGCCTTGTTCAGGTCAGACGGACCGGTGCCAGAGGGCACCGGCTGTAACGACGCCACGATCGTCTTCGAGGGCTGAGCGAAATCACGCAGGAGTTGCTCTGCGACCCCTGAGCAATCCTGCCCAAGGATGGAGCAGTAAGCATCCTGAGCAATCCTGCTCAGGGATGAAGAAGTAAGCATCCTGAGCAGGACTGCTCAGGGATGGAGAAGTAAGCATCCTGAGCGGAACTTCGCAGGGGTTGCAGCTAGAGCTGCAACCCCTGCGAAGTGCAGTCGAAGGACGCGGTCCGTGTCAATCGCGATGCATTACGTCTACATTCTCCGTTGCTCCGACGGTTCCTATTACGTAGGCTCAACCCATGACCTCGAATACCGTCTCGAAGAACACCGTGCCGGCTCACTCGGAGGCTATACGAGTCATCGGATACCCGTCGAGCTGATGTGGTCCTCCGACTTTCCGACCGAACACGACGCGTTCCTCGCGGAACGGCAGATCAAGGGGTGGTCACGGGCTAAGAAGGAGGCCTTGATCAGGAGTGGTCTGGAAGGCGTACACGAGATCGTGCGCGATGAAAGGAAGAGGCGTGAGACACGGAGACGCGCGAAGTGAGGGATCCGATAGGTACCGCATCCTTCGACTACGCTCCTTTCAGGAGCTCCGCTCAGGATGCTCACTTGGCGATGCTTCCTGAGTGCCGCTCAGGATGCTCACTTTTCGACACCTCCCGCGCTCCGCTCAGGATGCTCACTTGGCGACACCTCCCGAGTGCCGCTCGGGAGGCTCAATTTCGGGATGCCGCGGCATTCCATGCTGAGTCCTTTTTTCCTGACCAACCATGACACGATCCCCCCGGCGGTCGTTCCTTAGCCAGGTTGGCTGGCTCATCCTCGTCGCCGTACTTGCCCTGGGCTTGTATGGCAGCCGCGACGCCGTGCGCGGCGTGCTCTTCGACCGCACCGGCGAGGAGCAGCTCTTCTCGCAGATCAAGGGCCTGACCGACCTCTCCGCGGACCTGCTGCGCCCGCGCCTCGACTTGGCGCCGGAGGCGCCGGTCCGGTACGCCAACCTCAACCCCTTCGGCGTGAACGTGTTCCTGAACGAGGAGGTCGAGCCGGCGAAGCGCGAGCAGACCGTGCGCCTGGCGCAGGAGGCGGGCTTCCACTGGCTGCGGCAGGAGTTCCCCTGGCAGGACATCGAGATCCACGGCAAGGGCGACTTCGAGGATCGCCGCAACCCGCCGGCGGTGTCGGCCTGGGACAAATACGATCAGATCGTCGACCTGGCGGAGCAGTACGACATGGAGCTCATCGTCCGGGTCAGCACGCCGCCCTCGTGGACGCGCGCGCGCGGCGACGAGGTGGGCACCTTCGCCCCGCCGGACAACTACGACGACTTCGGCGACTTCGTCTATACCCTCGTCGACCGGTACAAGGGCCGCATCCGCTTCTACCAGCTCTGGAACGAGCCCAACATCTACCCCGAGTGGGGCATCTACCCCATCAGCCCCGAGGACTACACCCGCCTGCTGCGGATCGGCGCGACGCGCGCGCGCGAGGCTGATCCGAACGTCGTCGTGATTGCCGGCGCGCTCGCCAGCACCATCGAGCTGGCGCCCGCCGCCGCGCCGCCGGGCAATGCGCTGAACGACCTGATCTACCTGCAGCGGATGTACGACGCGGGCGCGGCGCCCTATTTCGACATCATGGCCATGCAGGCATACGGCCTGTGGTCGGGCCCAACGGACCACCGGCTGCACCCGCGCGTGATGAACTACGGCCGGCCGCAGTTCGTGCGGGATGTGATGGTGGCCAACGGGGACGCCAACAAGCCGATCTGGATCAGCGAGATGGGGTGGAACACCGTGCCCGCGGACGCGCCGGACCAGCGCTTCGGCCGCGTGACGCCCGAGCAGCAGGCGCGCTACACGCCGCTGGCGTACGAGCGGGCGCAGGCCGAGTGGCCGTGGGCCGGCGTGGTCAACACCTGGTATTTCAAACGGGCCACGGACGAGTGGTTGCAGGCGGGGCGGCCGGAGGCGTACTTCCGCCTGGCCGATCCTGATTTCACCCTGCAGCCGGTCTATCATAGCTTGAAGGCTTACATGACCTCGGTCGAGCCGGTGCTGGGCGCGGGCATGCACGAGCCCCAGGGCTGGGCGATCGCCGGGGAGGGGACCTGGCAGACGGTCCAGGACGCCGATGCGCCCTACGGCAGCGTGCGCACGGCGCGCGAAGGCTCCCGGTTGCGCTTCGCCTTCACGGGCACGGCGCTGCGCGTCATGACCGGGTGTGGCAGTGCCGCGGCGTGCGATGGCGCCATCACGGTGACGGTCGACGGGGCCGAGCCGGTGGTCAGCGCGGGCAGTGCGCCGGCAGTGGCCGTCGTCAGGGGACTGCCCCATGGCCGCCACAACGCCACCGTTGCCGTGACCTCAGGAACGGCGGGCGTGGCCGCGATCGTCGTCCGCCGCGAGTGGCCCATGTGGCTGCGCTGGGCAGCCGCGGGCAGCGCGATCGCCGCAGTGCTGTGGCTGATCCTGGCGCAGGTCGTGCGCGTCGCGCGGGCCCGTCGCAAGCCGCCTCCGCCGCCGCCTCACGAACCACCGGACCGGACGGAGCCGCCCGTGTATCCCCGGCGCATGCTCTGGAAAGGGCTGAAACGGTGACGCGATGAAGCGATCGGGACGTGACACCGGCCTCGTGCTCCTGCTGTTGTTCCTGGTGCTGGCCAGCGCGGCCGGCGTGCGCTTCTACGAGCTGGGCAACCAGAGCCTGTGGGCGGACGAGGGCAACAGCGCGGCACTGGCGTCGCGATCGCTCGTGCGCATCGCGGAGGATGCGGCCAACGACATCCACCCGCCGCTGTACTACTGGCTGCTGCACCTTTGGACGGGCATCTTCGGCGAGTCGGAAGTCGGCCTGCGGTCGCTGAGCGCGGCGCTCGGGGTGCTGTTGGTGCTGACCGTGGCAGAGCTCGGCCGCCGGCTCTTCAACAACGTCACGGGGCTGGTTGCGGGGTTCGTGGCCGCGATCGCCCCCTTCCAGGTGTACTACAGCCAGGAAGCCCGCATGTACGTGCTGGTGGCGCTCGAGGGTGCGTTCTGGCGCATCGGAGGCGACATCGCCCGCCAGCA
>CAZMIS010000045.1:1458-15715 GCA_964566325.1 uncultured Anaerolineales bacterium | reverse complement strand
CATTATAGTCGCTCGGCCTCGACGCCGCCATGGAAGCCGCGTTAGGCACGAGCGACTATAATGCCGACTCGGACGGCGACGGCCTGTGCGACGGTGTTCCGTCAGCCTCGGCGTGCGCCGCGTTCCCGTCCTGGCCGATCACCGAAATGAAGGCCGCCGGGTTTGGGTGGGACCCGTTCCAGGGTGACACCAACCCGGGCGCCGCCGACACCGACGGCGATGGCATTGACGATCTGGCCGAGAAGCTGACCCATGCCGCGTGCATGGATCCCAACGTCAAGGACAGCGACAAGGATCCGGACACGGACGGCCTGACCAACCGCCAGGAAGTCAACGCCTGGGACGCCACCAACAAGGCGTCCGGCTTCTTCCCGACCGATCCTTGCGACATCGACTCGGATGACGACTTCCTGGATGACGGCGACGAGTTGGACAAGGCGATCTACAGCGTCGTGACCGACCCGTTGGATCCCGACACCGACAAGGATGGCCTGTGCGACGTCGTCGAGACGAACAACGGCCAGTTCCTGCCCTTGAACCCCAACACCCCCTTCATCGAGACGAGCGCGGTGGTGGGCGCGGGCGCGGGCAAGCTGTTCGGCATGATCAACGACTGCACCTGGCAGAACACCAACTTCCTGGGGAAGTGGGGCGGCACCGGCACCAACCCGACGATGGCCGACACCGACGGTGAAGGCTCGTGGGACGGCCGCGAGGCCACCGGCGCCGACAACTCGTGGGATGACTGGGCGACCCCCGCTGCTGGCGGACCTCCCGGCCACATCAGCAACCCGCTGGTCGAGGACACCGATGGCGACGGCGTGAGCGATTACGACGAGCTGCGGTATCAGGCCAGCCCCTCCACCTTCACCATGGATCCGTCGCAGGCCGACACCGACAAGGACGGCATGGACGACGGGTACGAGTACTACTCGACCTGCCTGGACCCGACGGTGAATGATGCCAACGTTGACTCTGACGGCGACGGTCCCTGGAACATCACCGAGTACAACACGGTGGACACCAAGGGCAACCGCCTGATGGCCTGCGATCCCGACACCGACGGCGACCTGATCGACGACGGCTGGGAGTGGGTGTACTCCAACTACAGTGATGCCAAAGGCCTCAATCTGTGCGGTGCTGGCAAGGGCGTGATGGATCCGTTCAAGGCCGATGCCGACCAGGACAAGGACAAGGACGCGGCCAGCGCGTGGATGGAGTACCTGGGCATTGATCTGACCGCCGCGCTGAAGCAGGCCCCGCCCTGGAGCGTTGATGGTGATTGGACCAGCCCCTGTGACCTTGATTCCGATGACGACGGTTTCATTGACGGCTACGAGTACTGGAGCCGCTTCACCAGCGGTACGAACCAATGCTCGAAAGATGAGATGAACCCGGCTTCGGCAGTGTCGGATAGCGGCACCTCGAATGCCGACACTGATACGTTGTTGGACAAGAACGAGCAGATGGGCGCGGATGGCAAGCCGAACTGGGTTGCGCCGGCCACGGCCAAGATTGGCGACGGCCTCTTCCCCGGCGATCCGGCGGCCCTCGGCTTCACCACAAAGGCCGCCGACATCAAGGCTGCCTGGCTGCCCAAGTTCCAGCCCGCGGGCAAGGCCTACGAGGACGCTACCAGCGCCTGCGCGCCTGACACCGACAAGGGCGGCGTGAACGACGACGTCGAGGTCGTGATCTGGGGCGGCATGGACGCCAACGATCCGGCCGACGACAAGACGTTCGACCACGACCAGGACGGCATCCCGACCTTCATCGAAGACACGAACAAGAACGGCGCCTTCGATGCCGGCGGTGGCACGGGCGAGACCAACTGGCTGAACCCCGACACCGACCGTGACGGCCTGTGCGACGGCGTGCTGCAGTCGGGCCTGCCGGATGCCACGTTCGCGGGTCTCTCGTGGGACTTCGCCAACGCGGGCTCGGCTGTCGTCAACTTCGTCTACCGGGTGAACGGTGCGCTGTACCAGGAAGAAGATCCGTTCCTCGTGCAGCCCTCGGTGGACATTGACGACTGGTTCATCTGCAGCGGCGGCGAAGACGTGAACGCCGACGGCGCGCTCGCCGGCGACTACAACAAGAACAAGAAGTGGGAGCCCGCGGGCACGGATGACGGCGTCTGGGGCACCTACGACGACGAGGTCTGGACCGAGACCAACCCGCGCAGCACCGACACCGATATGGACGGCTTGTGCGACGGCAACGCGGCGAAGAACCACTACGGCCCGGCCTGCGCCGGCGCTGAGGACAAGAACCTCAACGGCGCCAAGGATGCAGACGAGACCGACCCGCTCGACGCGGACACCGACGGCGATCAGTTGGACGACGCGCTCGAGGTCAACGTAAGCTGCGCTGACCCGCTGAACGTTGACTCCGACGGCGACACGCTTTACGACGGCTTCTACGTCGCGAACGCGATCCCGCTCCAACTGGGCACTTCCGCCGCGCCGATCTTCGGCTTCGCAACCTGGGCCGGCTTCGATGGCCCGGATAGTGTGATCGGCAACGCCAACGATCAGCCCGGTGAGGACGTCAACCTGAACGGCGCGCAGGACGCGAATGAGACCAACCCGTGCGCCGCGGACAGCGACATGGACGGCGTGCGCGATGACGTCGAGTATACGTACTACGAAATGCCGCGCTACACCGCGCCGTGGAACAGCGTGACCGACCTGGTCAATGACACCGACATTGACGGTGGCGGCGCTGGCCGGCGCCCGGCGTTGGACGAGGACTCCGACGGCGATAACCTGTGTGATGGTCCGGCGACTGCCCCCGGCTGTGTGGCCGCAGGCCTCATCTCCTTCATCGGCGAGGACGTGAACGCGGACGGCATGCTGGACGCGGACGAGACTGACCCGATGGACACCGACACCGACGGCGACGCGGTCGGCGACGAGAGCGAAGCCTACTGGTACGAGACCTTCGACTGCGCCAGCCGCACGTATCCCACGTCCACGTGGGTGGTCGATGGACTGCTGCCGGCCGGCTACGTCCACGGCGCGCCGCGCTGGGACTGCGACGCTGACGGCGCCCGCAACGCGCGCGACATCGACTCCGACGGCGACGGCATCCCCGACGGCTACATCGACAACGATGGCGACGGCAAGTGGAGCCTGATGGAGGGCGAGGACCAGGACTGGAACGGCCGCATCCTCGGCGATGCCAACCTGAACCGCATCCTGGATCCGAAGGAAGACGGCAAGTGGAAGGAAACCGATCCGCTGAACGCCACGGGCGACACCGACGGTGACGGCCTGACCGACGCGGACGAGATCTTGATCCACAAGACCAATCCGTTCGACTCCGACACCGACGGCGACGGCCTGAGCGACTACTTCGAAGTCGTCACCATGGCCTGCCTGAACCCGAAGGCCAAGGACACCGATAAGGATGGCCTGGGTGATGGCCTGGAGTACAACACGCACAAGACAGACCCGTGCGACGCCGACACCGACGACGACCAACTGGACGACGCACTGGAGCTGACGTACCGGGCCGGCAAGGACGGCACCCTTGGCAACGCCGACGACACCTGCCAGGATCCGCTCAACTGGGATTCGGATCTCGACGGGCTGTCCGACGGCTACAAGGCCGCGGCCTCCCAGGGCGTGAAGCAGGTCGGCAAGACCGGCGCGGCCGGTAGCACGGGCTACACGCCATTCGCGGGCTTCGAGACCATGCCGGGCGAGGACATCAACCTGGACGGCAAGCAGAACGCGCACGAAACCGCGGTCTGCAACCCCGACAGCGACGATGACGGCGTCCTGGACGGCATCGAGTTCGTGAGCTACGAGCTGCCGCGCTTCGGCGTGGCCAACACGGTCGGCGCGCCGCTCTACCCGGCCAGCCCGTACGCCTCCTGGACCTCGGTGACCCTGCTGATGCGCGACACCGACATCGACGGCGACGGCAAGCGCCCGGCGTTGGACGTTGACTCCGACGGCGACACCCTGTGCGACGGCCCCGCGAACAGCGCGGGCTGCCTGGCCGACCCGCTGCTCTTCCGCGGCATCGGCGAGGACGTCAACCCGCACGGCACGGTGGACGCGACTGAAACCGATCCGATGGACCCGGACACCGACGGCGACATGGTCGGTGATGGGACCGAGGCGTGGAAGTACGAGACCTTCAACTGCGCGACCTGGGTTTACCCCACCGCCTCCTACGTCCAGAACTACGTCCTGCCGGCCGGCTACTCGCAGGCTGCGCAGTGGGACTGCGACGGCGACGGCGTCCGCAACGCGCTCGACACCGACTCTGACGGCGACGGCCTGGTGGACGGCTTCGTGGATGCGGATCTCGACGGCAAGCGTGACGCCAACGAGCCCGGCGAAGACTTCAACATGAACGGATACGTCGGCGGCGACAACGGGGCTGGCCCCGCCTTCCCCAACGATCGCATGTGGGATGCGGATGAGGTCTTCACCGAGACCGACCCGCTCAACAAGGACACCGACGGCGATGGCCTGGAGGACGGCTTCGAGGTCAACAACGGCTTCGGCCCGCTCGATCCGGAGGGCGATTTCGACGGCGATGACCTGACCGACGCGGACGAGATCCTCGGCACCAGTCTCTGCGGCATCGTGACCGACCCGAAGGATGCCGACACGGACGACGACAAGCTGAGCGACGGCGTCGAGTGCCTGGGCAAGGTCCCGGCCCCTTACTCCTACAGCGGCTCAAAGCAGACGTGTGATCCGACGAAGAAGGACACCGACGGCGACGGGTTCGATGACAAGGAAGAAGGCAGCGCGGGCGTTGACGGCTACAACACCGGTTGTAAGGAACCTGACACCGACTTCGGCGGCGTCAGCGACTACAACGAGTGGCTGCTGGCCCAGGCCGGCTACGCGCATAACCCGCAGAACGGCCTGGACGACAACTCGGACTTCGACAACGACGGTGTGAGCGACTGGAACGAGTACGGCAAGTGCCATCTGATCAACAACCCCGACTCCGACTTTGACATGCTCAAGGACGGCGAAGAGGCCAGTGGCTCGAAGAACGTGCTCTACGGTGGCAAGCCGACCGATCCGTGCGATTCCGACTCGGACAACGACTCGGTGGGTGACGGAACCGAAGTGATGTTTGCTGGCACCGATCCGAACAATCCGGATACGGATGGTGATGGGCTGGCGGACGGGCTTGAGTTGTTCATGTACTTCACCAACCCGACCAAGGCCGACTCCGACGGCGATGGCATCAACGACGGTGATGAGGTCACCAAGTGGGGCACCGACCCGAACAACAAGGACACCGACGGCGATGGCATGGGCGACCTGTACGAGGTCTCGCACCCGTGTCTGGACGCGAAGGTGAACGATGCGGCGGGCGATGCCGACGCTGACGGCCTGACCAACGCTCAGGAAGCAGTGCTGAACACCGATCCATGCAACAAGGACACGGACGGTGACGGCATGGCCGACGGCGCCGAGGCGATGTACTCCTGCCTGAACCCGCTGGTGGCGGATGCGGGCGGTGACGCCGATAGCGATGGCCTGACCAATGGTGAGGAAGTCGCCGCCGGCAGTAACCCCTGCGTGGCTGACACCGACGGTGACGGCCTGGATGACAAGGCTGACCCGTGGCCGCTGAGCCCCGATGGTGACAAGGACGGCATGCCGGACGCGTACGAAGTCCAGCATCCCTGCCTCGACCCCAAGGTTGCCGACGCGGATGCCGACCCGGACCAGGACGGCTACACCAACATCGAGGAGTACCAGAAGGGCACCGATCCGTGCGTGTTCAACTGCGACATCGCGTACGACTGGGACCAGGACAACGAGGTCACAGTGAACGATGTCCTGATGATGGTGGGAAGCTGGGGCGCAACCCCGGCCAGCCCGAACTGGGTGGCGGCGTACGACGTGGACGGCGATGGTGTGATCACCGTGATTGACTTCATGATCGTGGTCAACGCCATCGGCACCACCTGCAAGCTGCCGTAACCTCCGGATAAACGCGGGAGTTGCGCCTAGCGCGCAGCTCCCGCCCCCACAACGAGCAACCACTTCGACCGTTCCCACCCCAGCCCTCGAGTTGGGGTGGGAACGTGTCCCGCAATGTGAGGAGTGCATGCGAATTCCTGGTGGACATTGGGTTTTCCCGGGTAGGGTGCACAGAGCGTTTCGTCTCAGCATGGCCGTTTTGTTGGCTGTGCTGCTCTACCCCTGGATCGGCACGGCTGCGACAGCGATGCCGACTCAACAAAGCACTGTAACAGTGGCAGTCGTCCCAGCAGACACCTCCAAGGCGGCCGGCGATCAGTTCGAGATCAGTATCGAGGTCACGGGCGTCATGGATCTGGGCGCCTTTGAGTTATCCTTGCGCTACGACGCTGCCCTGGTGCAGGTCGACAAAGCGACGCTTGGCGAATTCATTGGCAGCACGGAGCGCACGGTCGTGCCCCTGGGCCCGAACATCGAAGCGGCCGAAGGCCGCCTGGTGATCGGCGCCATCACGACGGGGACTGATGCTGGCGCTGAAGGCCAGGGTGTGCTGGCAACGCTGTCGTTTACTGCGCTGCGTGCCGGCACGGGGACGTTGCAGTTGGAGGCCGTCCGCCTGAGCGATACCAAGGGGCAGCCCATCGCTGCGGCCGCAGCCGATGGCAGCGTCCGTTTTACAGGGTCAACGGTGGTGCCGACGGCTACGCCAGCGCCGGTGACGCCGACGGCAACCCTCATTCCGTTGCCCCCGACGGCCACTCTGGTCCCGATCGCAACGGCCGTGCCGCCGTCACCGTCGCCTTCGGCGACGGAAACGCCGGCGCCTACCCAAACCGCTGTGCCGGCAACCGCGACACCTGCCGAGACGCTTGAGCCGCTGGAGACGCGCATCCTCAAGGTCGCATCGGCGACAGTGCAGGCCTGGCAGACGGAGGCGGCGTCGTGGACAGCAACACCCACGGCGACCGCGACGCCTGAACCAACAGCAACACCCGCACCGACTGCTACGCCGAATCCAGCGACGACTGCTGAGCCTGGCGCAGCCACATCTGTGTCATCACCAGTGGCTTTTGCCGCGACCCCGGTCGCATCGAACGCGCCCCAATCTCAGTCGGGCGCCGGCCTGGTCGTCGGGCTCGGCGCCGCGGCCGTGGCATTGGGCGCTGGTGGGGTTTATCTCTGGCGTCGAGGACGTCCCAAGAACACCTGAAGTTGGTTGACTTCCTCGCGCTCGAAGCACGCGGGCGCTGAGCAATCTCTTGAAGACATCGAAGGAGAAGTTCACATGAATCAAACCAATCCTGGCCGGAGTCACCTCCGGACCAGCCGGTGGAGGGTTCAGGCGGTGGCTATCCTCGCCATTCTGGCGCTGTTGCTCGGCGTCATCGGCGTGGCGGCATCTGTACCGGGTCCTGAACCTGACGCGGCAGTTGCTGGGACTGAGCTGCACCTGGTCGGCCCGGCCGTCAATCCTCGGGTTGGCGAAACATTCCAGGTTGAGGTGCATGTCCAGGACGTCATGGGCCTGGGCGGGTATCAAGTGACGCTGAACTACGACAGCGCGGTGGTGCAAGCCGTGAGCGTTTCAGGGATCACCGATTTCCTGAATGCACCCGCCGTGCCGGTGGGTCCCACCATGGCCCCCGGTTCCGTGGCTTTCGGCGCCCTGAGCTTCGGGGCCCCGAAGGACGGTTCCGGCCTGCTGGCTACCGTCACTTTCCAGGCGGTCGCGGCCGGCACATCGCCGCTGGCCTTCGCGGCGCCGAATGCCACCAACCTCGGAGGCATCGACTTCACCGCTGTCAACGGCAGCGTGACCGTGGATCCGGCGACGACGAACGTCCGGGTGGTGCCGGCCAGCAAGAATGTGGCGGTCGGTGACACCTTCTCGGTAGATATCGTCGCCGACTATGTGCTCAATTCCGGCTCGTTCCAGTTCAAGCTGGGCTTCGACCCGACGAAACTGGTCTATAAGGGCCTGGTCGGCGGCAGCTATCTGGGTGCAGTCACGGAGCTTGGCCCAACGCTGGTGTCTGGTTCGGTCAGCTACGGTCAGATCTCCACGGCTGCAACCGGCCCGACCGGTGGCCCGAAGACGCTGGCAACCATCACGTTCCAGGCCATTGCCTCCGGCACAAGTGCCCTGGACTTGTCAGGTGTGATTCTGACGACCGCCGATGCCGCCGCGCAGGCGAGTGTTGCAGTGGATGGACAGGTCACTATCGCACCGCTGCCGGCCGCTCAGTTCAGTGTCGTGCCGGCCAGCCAGACCGCGACCATCGGCAACGACGTCTACGTGACGATCCATATCGACGGCGCTGCGAACCTGGGCGCCTTCGAGTTCAAGCTGGCGTACGATGCGGCAAAACTCTCCTTTGTTGGGACGAGCGATCCGCTGGCTGGCTTCCTGCACAGCACCGGGCGGGCCACGTTCCCGACGATCACCGCCGCGGCAGGCCTTGTTTCGTACGGTGAGTACAGCACGGGCGCGGCTGCTGGCCCGGATGGCTCCGGTGACCTGGTGACGCTGCACTTCCAGGCGATCGGTGCCGGCACGTCGCCTCTCACGCTGTCAAATCAGATCGCGACCACGACGCAGAGCATTTCGCAATCGTCGTCGGCGCAGTCTGGCCAGGTGACGGTCGTCCCGCTGGGGACCGCCAGGGTTTATGTTCAACCGGCCGCCGGGTCACATCAGATCGGCGATACCTTCTCGGTCGACATCATGGTGGAAGGCGCGCAGGATCTGGGTGCGTTCCAGTTCGATCTGGCTTACAACGCCAGCATCCTGCAGTATGTGTCACTGACGGGCGGCGCGCTGATCGCAGATACCGGCCGTCTTGTCACACCTGTCGGGCCCACGGCCGGCGCTGGCATGATCAGCTACGGCCAGATCTCCAGCGACGGCGGCACGCCGGGCGCGAATGGCGGCCCCTACAAGCTGGCCACGATCACCTTCCAGGGCATCGCAGTGGGCGCCAGTCCACTTGACCTGGGTAAGGTGATTTTGACCTCCACCAAGAGCTTCGAGCAGGACAAGACGGTGACGGACGGTGAGGCGACTATTACAGCGTTGCCGAGAGCCGCCGTGTACGTACAGCCTGCCGCGCAATCGCACGAGATCGGTGACTTCTTCGATGTCGATGTGATGGTGGACGATGCAGTTGACCTGGGTGCATTCCAGTTTGACCTCGCCTACGACAAGAACATCTTGGAGTATGTCTCGCTGACGGGTGGTACGCTGATTGCAGATACCGGCCGCAGCGTGACGCCGGTCGGGCCCACGGTCAGCGCTGGCCTGATCAGCTACGGCCAGATTTCCAGCGACGGCGCGACGCCGGGCGCGAATGGCGGCCCCTATAAGTTGGCCACCATCCGCTTCCGAGGCATCGCAGTGGGCGACAGCCCGCTGGATCTCAGCAAGGTCATCCTGACCTCGACCAAGAGCTTCGAGCAGGCCACGACGGTGACTGACGGGAGTGTGACCATCGAACCGCTGCCCACCGCCACCGTGCGCCTGGTGACGCAGGGCGCGTGCGTTCGCAACGCGTTCGCCGTCGAGGTGTGGGTTGACGATGCGTCGAACCTGGGCGCATACCAGTTCAAACTGGCGTTCAATCCGGCTCTGATGGAGGCTTTGGGGGCCACCGATGGCGGCTTCCTGGCCAGCACCGGCCGGACCTTGATTCCGACGGCCCCGATCATCGACAACGGCGCGGGCACGATCGTGGTCGGCGCAGCCAGCAATGGCCAGATGGACGGCCCGAGCGGCACCGGCAAGCTGGCGACGATCCAGTTCCGCGGCGAGACGTTGGCTGGCACCTCGAATCTGGTCCTGTCGAACGTCATCCTGACGGACATCGACAGCTTCGTGCAGCCGAACACTGCGGTGAACGGCAGCATTGCGGTCGAGCCGTTCGTGATCAGACTGGTGCCGGACAGCACAGAGGTCTTCATCAACGAGCCGTTCTTCACGGTCAACGTGGAGACCGAGTGCGCCTATGACCTGGGCGGGTTTGAGTTCGACCTGCTCTGGGATGGCACCGTTGCACACGCCCTGGATGTGCGCGATGGTGGCTTCATCAGCGCCCTGCGCCCGATCTCGGAGATCGAGCCGAACACCTACCCCGCGGCGGGCGAGGTGACCTACGGCCAGATCTCCTTTGGCGCCAACCCTGGGCCGAACGGCGCGGGCATCCTGGCGCAGATCGACTTCAAGGCGCTTAAGGTCGACTGCGGCGTGCCGCTGGACCTGCAGAACGTCCGAGCCTCGAATACCCGGGGCGGAGAGCAGATCCCGGTCGTCTTCGACGGCTCGCTGTGCGTCAAGCCGGCGTCGACGGTGGGTGACACTGTCTACTGGGACATCAACAAGAGCATGGTCCAGGACGCCGGCGAACCCGGCCTCGCTGGCGTGACGGTCGAGTTGACGGGCACGGATTACCATGGCAACCCGGTCAGCAAGACGACGACCACGGATGCCGACGGCAAGTACCTGTTCGAAATGCTGTCGGAGGGCGACTACACGGCGAAGGCGGTGTTGACGCCGGCACAGGTAGCGGCAGGGTACATCGCTTCTACGCCGAACCCGACGGCCGTCTTCCATCTGCCGCCCAGCACGGACGTGCTGGACGTGGACTTCGGCTTCTGGCTGCCTGGCAGCATCTGCGGCGTCGTCTACGACGACATGAACCAGAACGGCGCCATGGATGCCGGCGAGCCCGGCCTGGGTGGCGTAACCTTACGCTTGTTCGGACTTGGGGTCGCCTTCACGACCTCGAACGCCGCCGGGGAGTACTGCTTCACGATGTTGGCGCCCGCTGATTACGTGGTCGTCGAGGAGAATATCCCCGGTTACCTCAGCAGCACGCCGGACTCGGTGCAGGTGGCCCTGGGAGCTGGCGAGAACAAGGTTGCCAATTTCGGCGACTACTATCCGTACGGCAGCATCGGTGACCTGGTTTGGTACGATACCAACGCCAACGGCCTCTACAACGCAGGTGAGCCTGGCTTGGGGGGCGTGGCGATCAACCTGGCAGGTACTGACGAGTATGGCAACGCGGTGGCTTTGTCGGCCACCACGGCCGCGGATGGCAGTTACAACTTCGCTGACCTCAAGGCCGGCACGTACGTGCTGGACGTGGATGAAGCGACTTTGCCGGCCAATCACTTCCTGACGACCGGCAACCAGCCGCTGTCGATCACCCTTGCACGGGGCGAGCACTGGCTCGATGCGGACTTCGGTTACGCCGCGCCCCGGCTCGTCGGTTACGTCTTCATCGATCTCGATGGGGACGGCATCCGTGACGCCGGTGAGACTGCCGGCATCGCCGGGGTCACGATTGAATTGCGGGATGCTGTGACCAATGCATTGCTGCAGACGACCGTCTCCGTCGGCGCCTCCGGCTGGTACGAGTTCTCGGGGATCGTCCCCGGGAGCTATAAGGTCATTGAGGTGACACAGCCGGCCGGATACGTCAGCACGACGCCCGACACGGTCACGGTGACCATCGTGGGCGGCGAGCAGAGGGGGGTGATGTTCGGCGAGATGCTGCCGCCAACTCCGACCCCGACCGCAACTGCAACGCCTACGCCGTGCCCGAGTTGTGAGCCGACCAGCACGGTTGCGCCGACGTATACGCCTGCGCCGACCTACACGCCGTATCCGACGTACACGCCGCAGCCGACTGCGACGCCGACGAATACGCCGGTAACCTACAGGATCTACTTGCCGATCATTCAGAAGTAGGCCTCTGCGCCGTCGCAGGCTGGCTGTCTGCTCGCCTGTCGCGGTCGCTCAGAAGTAAACAAGGGCCGGCACATCTCGTGCCGGCCCTTGTTCTATGGCTGCTTAGATGGACTTCTGGTGGTCGAGATTTCGACAAGGAGCTGTGACACTATGTGGAACTGGTTCGCGCAATTGGCGCTCCTCGGCGCTCTGCTGGGAACGTTTCTCGTTCCATCACCTGCCACGCCCAACCCGGCCCAGGAGCTGGCGGCAACCTTCTTTGTGGCTCACGTGGGCGGGCAGGAGGACGCATCGGTCGTGCCGATCACGGTCGTGGGTGGCCGTCCTGTGACCTTCGAAGTGCGAGTGCGCGATGCAGGCACGATGCAGAAGGCCGGCTGGCAAATTCGGCTCCTGTTGGATGCCTGCAGATTTGAGATCCCGGCGGTCCCGGATGTTGTTTTTGGCGATTACATGACGTCGGGCGCTCTGATCCCTGTGGGACCGACAAGTGCCCAGAGCGGGAACATCATCAGCCTCGATCTGGGACAGATCGCCCTGGGTGACTTCACGACAGCCGCGGATGGCCGGCTCGCGACGATCACGGTGACGGCAAAGACACGCGTGGCTTGTCCTGACCCGGACACCGTGCCGCCGGACCAGGCATCTGCAGCCTTTGATCTCGCAATCCTGGGTGCACCCGGAGGTGTCAAGTACGACGTGACCGCGTTGGACGGCCGTTTTGTGGTCCTGACCGAAGACGCCCGGAAGGTCTTTCTGCCTCTGATTATGGTTCAGTGACCGGTCGGCTCGCCCGTTTTGCGCAGTCTCATGAATTGGGGTATATTTCCAGTCCTATGCGTCACGAAAACGAGCATATAAAGCACCTTACAGGCCTGCGGGACGCACCTGGACGGTCACTGCGGCGGAGACAAATGTATCTCAATAGATCGATGACTGTGAGGCAGTTTCGAATCTTGCTGCTGGCGTATGGTCTGTGCGTACTCTGGCTGTTATCAGCAGTGGCTGCCCCTTCGATCGTGCGAGCCCAGGGCGGAACTGCCACTTTTTTCGTCGCCCATCCCGGCACGCATGCGGAAGCAACTCAGAGCAATCCGCTCCGGCTTTCAGGCATCCAGCCAATTGTCTTCGAGGTGCGCATGCGCGATGCCGGCGCCGGCGCGAAGGCGGGCTGGCAGACAAGCCTCGCGATCGATGCCTGTGAGTTTGAGACGCCGGCCGTCTCTGCGCTGGTCCTGGGGGACATGTTTGGCAGTGGCATTCCGGTAAGCCAGGTTTTGCCTGTCGAAAACAATGTCTTGAAGATCCGGCTGGGCCAGGTAATGCTCCTCGGATCGACCACGCGGGCTGATGGTCTGCTGGCCACGGTGACGTTGACACCGAAAGCACAGCGGTCCTGCCCGTCGGGCGGCGCCGGGACGGCATCGAACGAGATTCGTTTTGCCGACGCGCCGGAGACCCTCTGGTCCGCGCCGGGCGGGGTCAAGCTGGCGTTCCTGGCACGGCCAGGTCACGTCATCCGCTCTGTCAGTGCGGTAACGCTGGCGCAGTCCAGGGCGTCGGATGCAGGGATCGGTTGGCCGATGATCCTGCTGATGGCTGCGGTTGCGCTCGCAGGCCTGATCGTGCTGACCAGGATCTTGAGCCGGCGATCACAGCCCTGAGCCGCTCACAACTCGACGAATTGCGAAGGGAGTTCTCTCTATGAGACGCCACAGCACATGGTTAGTCGTCACCCTCTCGATCGGCATGCTGGTCGTGTGCCTGCTGCCGGCAGTGAGCATGGCCGCGCCCATCGGACCAGCGGCCGGCGGCCCGGCGCGGGCCCGTGCGGCCGCTGCGCCGGCCGCCGACACCGCCACCTTCTTCATCGCGCATCCGGGCGGTGTGGAGGCAACCGCGGGCAACCCGATTCCTGCGCCGGGCGGGACGAATGTGACGTTCGAAGTGCGCATGCGCGACGCGGGCACCGGCGAGAAGGCTGGCTGGCGCGCCACACTGAAACTTGATGCCTGCAAGTTCTCGGATATAGCCATGGTCAGTTTCGCAAGCAATGTTTTCCCGGGGGCCTATATTGCAAAACAAACGGTGACCAGAGCGGCAGGCAGTAACACCCTGGTGTTCGATCTTCAACAGCTCTACCTTACGCCTCCAGCCGCTTATCCAACGGCTTCAGCGGGGCTTCTAGCTACTATTACCGTTACTGCTAAGCCTTATGAGCAGTGTCCCGGAAGCAGCCCTGCGCCTACCAATATGATTACGTTTGTTGACGACCCCGGTAGCTTTTTGAGCCAACCAGGTGGCATTAAGATAAAACCGCTTCAACTAAACACCGGCTACTTGGTATACGAACCGCAACCCGGGCCGACGTTTACGTCCACAGCGACGGCGACTGCCACGGCGACGGCGACTAATACGCCGACTCAGACTTCGACGCCGACATCGACCGCGACGGCGACTGCCACAGCGACGCCGACGAGCACAGCGACGGCGACTAATACGCCGACTCAGACTTCGACGCCGACATCGACCGCGACGG
>CAZMIS010000045.1:0-1358 GCA_964566325.1 uncultured Anaerolineales bacterium | reverse complement strand
CGACCGCCACGGCGACCGCCACGGCGACTGCCACGGCGACGCCGACGAACACGCCGACGGTGGCGACCAACACACCGACGGCGACGCCCACGGTCACCAATACGCCAACCGTGACGAACACGCCGACGGTCATCAACACGCCGACCGTGACGAACACGCCGACGGTCACCAACACGCCGACCGTGACGCGTACGCCGACGGTCACTCGCACGCCAACCGTGACGCGGACACCTACCCGTACGCCGACGGTCACCCTGACGCCGAAGCCAGGTACACCCACGCCGACGGAGACGGCCACGCCGACCGAGACGCCGACCGAGACGCCGACGGAGACGGCTACGCCGACCGAGACGCCGACGGAGACGCCCACCGTCACCGCCACGCCCACCGCCGCTACGCCTTCGCCGACGGCCACGGTGACCGCTGGAATGCGCCGGGTGTTCCTGCCGATGATCATGCGCTTCGATCCGCCGGCCGGGCAGGTCGCTATCCAGACCAGCGGCGGTTGGTCATTCAAGGACCTGCTGCGCTGGAAGCAATAGGAACGATGGTATGGCGAAAAGCGCGAAGCGTAAGAACGTATCGAAGCCGGACGCAAAGCGACGGGTCGCGCCGAAGAAGGATGTAGGACGCATCCGCCTGGGCTCGATCCTGCTCGCCGCCGGCGCGCTGCTGGTAGTGGTTGGGCTCTTTGTGTTGCTTCGCCCGGAGCCGCCGGGCTCAGCAGCCGCCTTGACGCCGCGTCCGGCCATTACGCCGGACTTGCGACTGCTGCAGCGAAGTGCAAGCCCCGTCGTGCCTACCTCGCCCAGCGCCACGCTGGCGGGCTCGACCCAAGTCACACCGAGAGTCTCCCAGCCCTCCGCAGAGACCGTCAAGCGCATCGCACCGGCGGAGCTGCAGCGCCGGCTGGGTGAAGAGGTCTCTCCCTTGGTCTGGGAGATACGCAGCGAGGCAGCTTATCAGAAGCAGCACATACCGGGGTCCCAGTTGATCACCATGGCCGATGTGCCCCTTCTTGCCCAATCGCTCGATCGAGAACAGGCGATCGTGATCAACTGCGATTGAGGGGCCGAGTCTGTAAGCGCCCGTGCGGCGCTCATGCTGCTGGAACTGGGATTCACGGATGTGGCCGCTCTTCTCGGCGGAACGGATGGGTGGCTCGAGGCCGGCCTTCCGGTCGTGAGCGGCGAGTAGGCGCGATTCACGTTTTCGGTGCGCTTGTCATGACCGCGCACGGGGCCCGCGTTCCCCCCGGGGGGCGCGGGCCCTCTTGCGTTGCGGCCACGGCTTGAGGATGGGACGCCGCAGATGCTATAATCCGGTGCAGACTCGAACCGGTCGTGGGAGATGATGGA
>CAZMIS010000044.1:0-16343 GCA_964566325.1 uncultured Anaerolineales bacterium | reverse complement strand
CGCTGTCCTTGCGTTTTGTCGCCTCCTTGCAGCCCGGCAGCGGCGCGACCTTCCCCGCGGATCAGCCCGAGCGGCGCATCGACTTCATCTTCGTGCCACAGCCCTTCGCCGCCGCGGTGCGCAGCTGCAGCGCCCTGGCCGGCGGCGGGGCCTCGTCCGCGTCGGATCACCTGCCGGTGCTGGCGGAGATCGATCTTTAGGGGGCAGGGGGCGCGATGACTCACCCCGAGAACGTCGACGAGCGAAGCCGGCCCGATTGGTGGGACACGCGCTATCTGAGCGGCGACAGCCCGTGGGATACCGGGATCGTGCCGCCCGAGATCGTGGCCCTGGTGGATTCCAGGGTGCTCCAGCCTGGCTGGGCCCTGGACCTGGGCTGCGGGTCGGGGGTCACCAGCCGGTTCCTGGCCTGCGCCGGGTTCCGCGTCATCGGCATCGACCTGGCCCACACTGCGCTCCGGCGCGCGCAGCGCGCGGCCCGCGCGGAAGGGCTGCCGTGCCACTTCCTGCGGGCGAACGTGGCCCAGCTCGGCTGCCTGGCCGTCAGGGCTAACCTCGCGGTGGACATCGGCTGCCTGCACAACCTGGACCCACGTTCCCGCCGCGCCTACATCGATTCGCTCGCCGGGCGCCTGCACGCGGGCGCCTACTACATCCTCTACACGTTTCTCCATGCGCCGTCCTTCGGCAATGCGACCGGGCAGGCGGCCAGCCACTGCCTGACGCCCGCCGATCTCGCGGCCTTTGCGCCCCACTTCAGGCTGCTGCGCACCGCTCACGGCCTGGACCGCGAACGCCACTCGGCCTGGTTCCTCATGCGCCGCGCCTGATCGGCCCGCGCGGGCCCTGTGGCACAGGCTCCTGCCCCGTTAGAAGGTTGCCCGGCTTACTTACCCTCGTTCTCCGCCCTGCTACAATCGTCCTCATAGTCACACTGAACCGGAGGCAAGAGCACATGCGCTTGGAGAATCCGCTCAAGCGGGTCGAACGTCTGAAACAGGTCCGTAACCTGCCCAAATCCCGGATAGGTGAGCGGGTGCCGCCCGGTCAGTTCCTCACCGAGAAGTTTCCCGTGCTGCATTACGGGTCGGTGCCGATCTATTCCGGCCTCGCAGACTGGGATTTCCGCATCTTCGGCCTGGTCGACCGGCCCGTGCGCCTGTCGTGGGACCAGCTCATGAACCTGCCGCGGCAGACACAGACGGTGGACATCCACTGCGTCACGCGCTGGAGCAAGCTGGACACCACGTGGACGGGCGTTCCCTGGCGCGAGGTGATGAATCTCGTCAAGGTGAGCCCGGATGCGACGCACGCGATGGCGCATTGCGAGCATGGGTTCACCGCCAACATCGGGCTGGAAGTCCTGGACGATGACGACACGATGCTGGCCTTCGAGTACGACGGGCAGCCCCTCACGCCCGAACACGGCTATCCGCTGCGCCTGCTCGTGCCGAAGAAGTATTTCTGGAAGAGTGCGAAGTGGCTCCGGGGGATCGAGTTCATGTCGGGCGACCGCCCCGGTTTCTGGGAGCGCAACGGCTATCACATGGAAGGCGATCCGTGGCGGGAGGAACGCTTCGGCTGGTGAGCGCCCGGCGGGGCGCCCGGCCGGGCGCCCCATGAGGCGCGAGGCCCCGCGAAAGCGGGGCTTTTCTTTTTGCCGCAACCTTTGCTAAGATGACGCCAGCGAATATCAGAGGATCCACGATGATCAGTTACCAGCTGCGCCAGCGCGAATACCTGCTGCAGATCGGCCGGGCGATGTCCTCCCGGCTCGACCTGCCCTCCCTGTTGCGTCTCATCCTGACGAGCGCCGCGGACCTGGTGCGCGCGGAGGCAGGCGTCATCGCGTTGCGCAAGGGCCACTCCCCGACCCTCGTCATCCACGCCAGCTACGGCATACCGGCGCCGGTCCTCCCGCGCTTCGCACCCCTCCTGACCGATTTCCCGCTGCGGCCGGAGGAGTACGCTGTGCCGGACCTCCAGTCGCGGCTCAATCTCGTCGCGCGCGCGATCCGGCTCCCGCTCAGCCAGGTGATCGCGCTGCCGCTCATCGCGCAGGACGTGCTGTCCGGCGTGATCTACCTGTTCCGGAGCGGCAACCTGGGGTTCACCGACAACGACCAGATGGTGCTCTCCAGCTTCGCGGACCAGGCCGCGATCGCGGTTCGCAATGCGCAGCTGTACAAGCAGATCAGCGACGAGAAGCGCCAGCTCGACGCGGTCATCCAGCACAGCGCGGACGGCGTGATGATCCTGGATCCGGAGCGGCGCATCCGGGTCTTCAACCAGGCGCTCAGCAGCCTGACGGGCTGGCCGGCGGACCAGGCCATCGGCCGGCCGTGTTACCAGGTGCTCGCGCTCGAGGAGGCGGAGGGCTACGATCTGTGCAGCCCTGCGGTGGACGCGATCGCCTTTCCGGATGGCCAGCCGGTGGTGACCGACGGCGTGATCGTCCGGCCGGGCGGCTCCCGCCGGTCGGTCAGCATCACCTATTCCCCGCTCTACGACGAGGACGGCCGGCTGACGAACATCATCGCCAACGTGGTGGACGTCACCCGCTTCCGCGAGGCCGAGGAGATGAAATCGACCTTCGTCTCCATCATCTCGCACGAGTTGAAGACCCCGGTGGCCCTGATCAAGGGCTACGCCACCACCCTGGCGCGCGACGATGCGGACTGGGACCGGACGACGCTGCAGGAAGGGCTGGAGGTCATCAGCGAGGAGAGCGACCGGCTCAACGCGCTGATCAACAACCTCCTCGACGCCTCGCGCGTCCTGGCGGGCGGCTTCAAGCTGGAACTGGCCGACGTCGACCTCCCTGCGCTCGCGGCCGCGGTGGTGGAGAACTGGCGCACCCAGACCGATCGCCACCGCTTCGTGCTCGATCTCCCCGCGGACCTGCCCCTCGTCGAGGGCGACGAGGAGCGCCTGCGCCAGGTGTTCAACAACCTGCTCAGCAATGCGATCAAGTACGCGCCGGAGGGCGGAGAGATCCGCGTGGGCGGATGGCTCGAGCCCGGCCAGGTCACGGTTTATGTGGCCGATCAGGGCATCGGCATCCCGGAGGCGGAGCAGGCCAACCTGTTCCAGCGCTTCTACCGCGTCGACTCGAGCCTGCGCCGGTCCACGCAGGGCGCGGGGCTGGGCCTGTTCCTGTGCCGGTCGGTGGTCGAGGCGCACGGCGGGCGCATCTGGCTGCGCAGCGAGGTGGGCAAGGGGACGACGGTCTTCTTCACATTGCCGGTGGAGGAATGAGACGATGAAACGGCGGATCCTGGTCGTCGACGACGAGCCCCGCATGCGCAGGTTCGTGCGGATGAATCTCGACCTGGAAGGTTACGACGTGTTGGAGGCCGAAAACGGGCTGGTGGCGCTGGACAAGATCCGCGAACAGATGCCCGATCTCGTCCTGCTGGACGTGGCCATGCCTGTCCTGGATGGGTTCGAGACCCTGCAGCAGATCCGCCAGGTCTCAGCGGTCCCCGTGATCATGTTGACGGTGAAGGGCGACGAGGAGGACCGCGTCCGCGGCCTGGATTACGGCGCGGATGATTATGTCACCAAGCCGTTCAGCCCGCGCGAGCTGCTGAGCCGGATCCGCGCGGTGCTGCGCCGCGTCGAGCCCGCGAAGGCGACCTCCGAGGAGCCGCTCGTGATCGACGCGGACCTGCAGATCGACTTCCCGCGCCGCGCGGTGATCGTGCGCGGCGAGACCGTCAAGCTGCGCCCGACCGAGTACCGGCTGTTGCTGCACCTGGTCGAGAATGCGGGGTGGATCGTGCCGCAGGAGACGCTGCTGTCGAAGGTGTGGGGGCCCGAGTACCGCGATGACAGCCAGCTGCTGCGCCTGTATATCACCTATCTGCGCAAGAAGATCGAGCCGGACCCCCCGAATCCGCGCTACATCCTCACCGAGCGCGGGGTGGGTTACCAGTTCGTCGATTATAAGAAGTCTTAGATTCATGCATCAAGCGTCTGGATCGTCGCATCGCGCCGCGCCGACGGTCTCCATTGCCTGACTTTGTGAAGTTTCCGCAAATTGACCATTGACAATCTGCGTAGATTGATATAAAATGGCATTGCCTGTGAAGAAATCACAAATTTCTCCTTCACTCGGCAGAGGCACATATGTTGGTGGAATTCTGCGTCGGCAACTACCGTTCCTTTCGAGACCGGGTCACGTTGAGCATGGTTGCGGCGAACCTGCGATCGCAGGACAAGGAGCTTGACGAGAACAACGTTTTCGACGCCGGACCCAAGCTGCGTCTATTGACAAGCGTAGCCATTTACGGCGCCAACGCCAGCGGCAAGAGCAACCTTGTGCGCGCAATGGTGGTCATGCGCGATCTCGTGATGCGGTCGGCGGAAGGCACGAACCCGACTGGCGGCATTGACGTCGAACCCTTTCGATTGAACACTGAGACGGTTCAATTGCCGTCGTACTTCCAGGTTATCTTCCTCCTCGACGGTATTCGCTACCGTTACGGTTTCGAAGCCACGAGCGAACGAATCGTGGCCGAGTGGCTGCACTATGTTCCCAAGACAGTGGAAGCCAAGCTGTTTAAGCGACAGGGAGACGAGTTTTCGTTCGGTGAAAGCTTCCGGGAGGGTAAAGAGTTAGCGGAGAAGGTGCGGCCGAACGCACTACTTCTCTCGGTTGCCGCGCAGTTCAACAACCTACGCGCACATGAGGTGGTCGGCTGGTTCCGAAACCACTTAGGGATTGCGTCTGGTCTTGAAGATTCCAGCATGCGGACGTCTACCCTGCGCGCACTGAAGGACCCGCAGCGCCGTGAAGAGATCATCGAGTTGGTGAAGAAGCTTGATCTAGGGATCTCTGGCGTTACAGTCGAGACAACACCTGACACCGGTCGAGACGTATCCAGGGTTTTCGTCGGCGCACCTCCCGAATTACGAGATGCCATCGCCAATCTACAAAAAGTAGTCGACGACCTGAACCGGTCAAACGGAAGTGAGCAGGAGCACGTGTCGGTAAGGGTCACCCGCCCGGTCCTCAACTCGGATGGCAAACCGGTCGACTCGGCGGAGTTCGACTTGGATGAATGCGAGTCGGAGGGGACCCGCAAGTTGATCGCAATGGCTGGTCCTCTGGTCAACGTGCTGAAGTTGGGACGCGTGCTGGTGATCGACGAGTTTGATGCGCGGCTGCATCCACTGATCACCCAGGCCATCATACGATTGTTCAACTCGTCGCAAGCCAATCCCAACCACGCGCAGCTTGTCTTCGCCACTCACGATACGAATCTGCTCGACCGACGATTCTTCCGCCGGGACCAAATATGGTTCACAGAGAAGGACCGGCAGGGAGCGACGCAGCTCTACTCGCTGGCGGAATTTCGCGTGCGAAACGATGCCTCGTTTGGACGTGACTACATCCACGGCAAATATGGTGCGATCCCCTATCTGGGAGACTTCGAGTGGATTGCGAGCGACGAATCGTGAGCAAGCGAGGTGGTTCTTCGAGGAACGCGTGCGGAAGCCTCCGACGCCCCGTAAACGTCCGGGAACTTCGCCAACGTTTTCTCATCGTGTGCGGAGGCGAGAAGACCGAGAGAAACTACTTCGATGCTTTTCGGATGCCGACTGTCAAAGTCAAGGTGGTGGCGATAGCACGAAGTCCCATCGAGGTCGTCGAAGGCGCGCACCAGAAGCTGCTTGAAGAGCGACGGAGGGACCAGCAGTACGACCAGGTCTGGTGCGTGTTCGACCGGGACGATTTCCCGGGCCAGGACTTTAACGACGCGATCACCAAAGCCGCCAAATACCGGATTCGAGTCGCCTATTCGAACGAGGCCTTTGAACTCTGGTATCTGCTGCACTTCCGCTATTCGGACGCGGCCTTGAGCCGGCGGGACTACATCGACCGGCTCCACGCTTTGTTAGGTCACGAATACGCCAAGAACAGCGAGACAATGTATTCCGAGCTTGAGCGTTTCATGCCTGATGCGCTCAAGAATGCTGAAAGGCTGCTGACTCGGTACGAACCCGCCAATCCAGCGAATGACAACCCGTCCACAACCGTGCATCTCCTGGTCGCCCAACTTCTTCGGTTTGGGAGGTGAGCAGGGGTGACCCCGATCGCGTAGAGGCATTGCCGTCGGATTCGGTCGGTCGGTGCCGCGCAGCCGATCGACGCCACGGCCGGCAGTGCCTCTACCAGCTCATATGACAGGCGTCTAAGCGCGCCCAGCGCTCGAGATGCGCACCCCGAAGATGTAGCCCGCCGGCCCGCCCGCCGGCCCGCCCGCCGGCCCGCCGCCCGGCGTCCACAGGCACGGGCCCAGGATCGTCTCGCCGGGCCAGAGCATGGGCATCTCAATGCACCCCGCGCGGATGGCTTCCCCCGGTGCAGCGTAGGGCTGTGCGGAGGGCTGCGCGGAGTCCTGCAGGATCTCCACCACCACCCGATACGCGCAGGCCGGCCCCCGGTTGAACACCCGCACGTAGAGCGCGTTCTCCCGGCCCGGGAGGGGGCTCTGCGGCGTCTCGCCGCCATCGGCCTCCCGGCGCAGCCACACGTCAGGGCTGCCCCACACGATGCGGCCCTGCGGGCCCGTCTCGTCGCCCGCGCGGCTTCTCACCGACAGCGTCGCGCCGGTCATCCGCTGCGCGCTGAAGAGTACGTTGGCGTGGTGTGCGATGTACGCGTAGGGGATGTAGCCGTAGCCCGGCTGCCACGCGCCGGCCCAGGCCCACGGCTGCCACGAGTTGCGCACGAGGAAGTAGCCGCCCCCCGGCGCCCGCGGGTCATCGTGGTATCCGACCAGGGTCACGGCGTGCCCCTCGCGCACCGGCTCGCCGGGCAGCGGCAGCGTGATCTTCCCCCAGCGCAGCGAGGCCGATGACTTGAACCAGCTGTTGTAGACCGGAATCGAGCAGGCGATGGGGCGCCCCTCGACCAGGCAGGCCTTCATGCCGGCCAGATCCGCGCGGCTGAACTCCTGCGTCTGGAGGGCGCGAAAGGCCGGATCGCCCGTCGCGGCCGCGGCCGGCGGAGGCGCGAGGTGCACGTCCGCCTCCTGGCTGGCGGCGTAGGGCCACAGGGCCTCCAGCGGTGCGCCGGACTCGACGAGACAGCGCATGCCGAACGACAGGTAGGTGCCCGTGCGGTCGGGCAGCCGGTCGTGCTGCTTGCACCACCAGTACACATACTGCTCGGACAGGTCAAGGTCCGGCGGCGCAGCCGCCGCGATCTCCAACAGCTCGCGCACCGCGAGCGCGGCAAATGCAACGCACGTGTTGCGCTTGCCCTGGTTGCGCAGCGGCGGCGCCAGGTCGAGCAGAGTGTGACTTGCGGGCAGTGCACCCCGGTGCAGGCCGGCCGGCTCGTACGGCGGCAGCGTGAGCTGCCGGCTCAGCACCGCATCCGCGTCTTCGAGCAGCGCACCCATCCCGTACTCTGCCTGCGCGGCCTCCACCTCGAGCGCCATGTCGCCGGGGTCGCGCATAAGGGGCACGATGCGCTGTGCCGAGTTGACGAGCGTATCGAGGCGGCGGCGCTCGACGGCCAGCGCAGCCGCCAACCTGGCGCGCGTGAGTTCGGTCGTCCCGTAGACGCCCACCAGTTCCTGCGCGGTGTCGATCCACAGGTCCGCCAGCGTCCGTACCTGCTGCGCGCTCAGGCCGGGCACGGTTTCCAGCGGAATGCCGTCGGGGATGAGCGCCGGCGGCGCAGGGTTGTGGCCGGGAAGGCTCACGAAACCTCCGATCAGATCAGGCCGGTCTCCTTGCCCACCTTCTCGAAGATGGCCAGCACGCGCGCCATCTGCTCGAAGGTGTGCGTCGCCATGTAGCTCGTCCGCAGCATCTCGCGGCCGGGCTGCACGCCGGGCGACAGGACCGGGTTGACGAAGACCCCTTCTTCGAAGAGCCGCTTCCAGACGTAGAGGGTCAGCATGCGCTCCCCGATGATCACGGGGATGATCGGGGTGGTGGAGTTGCCGATGTTGAAGCCGAGCTCCCGGTAGCCCTTGCGCATGTAGTCCGCGATCTTCCCCAGGTGGTCGACGCGCTCGGGCTCGTCGCGCATGATCTGGAGCGCGGCCAGCGCGGCGGCCGCATTGGGCGGCGGAATGCTCGCGCTGAAGATCAGCGAGCGGGCGTGGTGCTTGATGTAGTGCACCACCGGCTCGTCGCCCGCGATGAACCCGCCCAGGGAGGCAAAGGACTTGCTGAAGGTCGACATGATGAGATCCACCCCATCCGTCAGGCCGAAATGGGCCGCGGTTCCCCGGCCGCGGCCGAGCACGCCGATCGCGTGCGCGTCATCGACCATCAGCCGCGCACCGTGCTGCTTGCAGAGGGGGATGATCTCCGGCAGGGGGGCGATATCGCCCTCCATGCTGTAGAGGCCATCCACCACGACGAGCTTGCCCTTGTCTGCCGGCAGTTGGCGCAATACCCGCTCCAGGTGCTCCATGTCCTGGTGCCCGAAGCGCTTGGTCTCGCCGAAGCTCAGCTTCGCGCCGTCGACCAGGCTCGCATGGTCTTCCTTGTCCAGGATGACATAATCTCCACGGCTGATCAGCGCGCTGATCGTGCCCAGGTTGGTCTGCATGCCGGTGGAGAAGACCAGCGCCGCCTGTTTCCCGACGAACTCCGCGATCTCGTGCTCCAGCTGCTCGTGCATCTCGAGCGTGCCGTTCAGGAAGCGGGAGCCGGTGCAGCTGGTGCCGTAGCGCCGGATCGCCTGGATGGCCGCCTCGCGGACGCGGGGGTCGGTCGTCAGGCCCAGGTAGTTGTTCGAGCCGCACATGATCAGGCGGTGGCCCTTGTACAGGGCCTCGGAGCCTTCGTTTTCGCTCAGGGGGATGAAGTAGGGGTACATGCCGGCGGCAATCGCCTCTTTGGCTTCGGTGTATTCGTACGCCTTGGTAAAAAGATCCATGAAAACTCCTCTTAGCGAATGTAGCCGTGCTGAAGATACCAGCGATAAGCCCGTTCCGCAGCGCTGCGAAACGGCAGGATGGGATAATCGAGCTCGCGGACGGCCTTGGCAGAGTCATAGAAGGCATGATGCGCGACGAGGCGTACTTGCTCGCCGACCGCGACCGGCTGCCGCACGAAGCGGTTGATGAGATCGAGCGTTGCCGCGGCAGGGGGGAGGATCCAGGAGGGCAACGTCCAGCGCGGCGGTGTGTGCCCCACGATCTCGTTGATGGTCGTGATGATCTCCCGGTAGGTCAGGTTCTCGCCCCCGAGGATGTAGCGCTCTCCCACGCGGCCGCGCGCGGCCGCGGCCAGGTGGCCGGCCACCACCGCGTCGATGTCGGTCATGCAGACGCCCCCCGGCGGTGCGGCCGGCAGCGGGCGCCTGGCCAGCTCGACGATCAGGCTGCCGGAGATGAGGTTGTGGTCGCCCGGCCCGATGACCACGGCCGGGTTGACGATCACGGCCGGCAGCCCCTGCGCCACCGCGGCCCTGACCTCCTCCTCCGCCAGGTGCTTCGAGTGTCCGTAGGCAAACCGCGTCTCGCGCGGGTCAAAGACCGTGTCTTCGTCTGCGGCGCGTCCGTTCTGCGGCACCCCGATCGCGCCGACGGAGGACGTGTGCACCACGCGGGGCACGCGGGCGGCCAGGCAGGCGGCCATGACCGTGCGCGTCCCGTCCACGTTGACGCGGTAGATTTCTGCGCGCTGTGCGCGCCAATAAGAGGAGAGGGCTGCGACATGGAAGACCAGGTCGCAGCCGGCGACCGCCCGGTCCACGGCCTCCCGGTCGAGGATGTCGCCGAAAACATGTTCCAGGGGCAGTCCGTCAAGGGCGATCGTGCGCGACGCCTCGCGCCGGAGAACGCGCACGGTGTCCCCGCGGGCAACCAGGGCAGCAGCGATCTGGCTGCCGACGAAGCCCGTGGCGCCCGTGACGAGTACGATCACAGCCGCTTCTCGTAGATGCGGTAGGTCTTGTAGCGGACGCCGCCCAGCCGCTCGATGATCTGGTTCATCATGGTGTTCGTCTCCAGGATCCACGATCCTTCGAGGCGCTTGTAGCCGCGACGGAGCGCTTCCTGAGCGGTCTCCAGGTAGAAGATCGCGTCCGCGCCGCGGCCGCGATACGCCTCCAGCATGCCCATGATCATGAGGCGCACCTGGTCGATATGGCGCCGGTGCCACATGAACTTGGCCAGCCCGAAGGGCCACATGTGTCCCCCGCCCGAGCGCTTGAGCGCCTGGTGCAGGTCGGGCATCGTCAGCGAGACGCCGGCCGGCTTGCCGTCCTCGGTTTCGGCGATGAAGATCAGGTTCGGATCGATCATCGGCTTGAGGCTGGCCGCGAGATGATCGATCTCATGATCGGTCATGGGCACGAAGCCCCAGTTCCGCTGCCACGCGCCGTTGTATGCGGCCTTGATCAGCTCGACCTCCTGGTCGAAGTGCTTCATGTCGATCTTGCGCACGCGCAGGCCCTGGTTTTCTACGGCCTTGTGCGCCACCCGGAACAGCTTCTGGGGCGCCTCGGCCAGCCCCTTCTCGATCTCCGAGAGCCACGCGTAGAGGTCCATGGCCTTCACGTAACCGGCCGCTTCGATGAGGCGGGGGTAGTAGCGGGGATTGTGCGTCATCATCACCATGGGCGGCGTGTCGAATCCGTCGATGAGCATGCCGGCCTCGTCGTTCAGGGAGAAGTTCAGCGGCCCACGGATCGTGTCCATGCCCTGCAGGCGGTTCCAGTCCTCGGCCGCGGCCAGCAGGGCCGCCGCCACATCCTCATCGTCGATGCATTCGAAGAAGCCCCAGCCGCCGGCCAGTTCTTCGTGAACCAGGTTGTGCCGGTCGTTCACCACCGCGCCGATGGTGCCCACCAGCTCGCCGCCGCGCCGCGCGGTGAACAACTGGTAGCGCGCGTGTTCATACAGCGGATTCTTCGTCGTGTCGAAATAGGCCAGGCGCTCCTCGATCAGCGGCGGCACCCAGTTCGGGTCGTCGCGATGGAGCTTGAACGGGAACTTGATGTATTCGGTCATGCCACTGCGCGTCGCAACCGGCTCAATGACGACGTTGCTCATGGTTGCCCCCTCACGAGGCCTGTCCCTTCGGATCGGATCGGCGATGCTTGCGCTGCACGCGCGCAACCATCCGGTCCAGCACCGAGAACTGCCCGTCGCCCAGGACCCCTGCCACCTTGGCGATCGCGGCCATCTCGGGGCCGGGGATGATCGAATAACTGCGGCGGCGGATGCCGTCGAGGATGGCACGCGCCACGAAATCCGGCGAGACGATCACGCCCCCGTAGATCTCCCGCGTCTCCACGGGCTTGAGGGGCGCCTCGTAGGCCAGTTGCGGGGTGTCCGTGTCCGGCGGATAGACGACCGAGACGTCGATGTGGTGGGGCTTCAGCTCGATGCGCAGCACATCGGACAGGCCCCGCAGGGCATGTTTGGACGCACTGTAGGCGGAGTAGCCGTAGGAGCCGACCAGCGCAGCGCCGGAGGCGACGTTGACGATGTGGCCCGATCCCCGCGCGATCATCCCCGGCACCACCGCGCGGATGATGTGCAGCGCGCCGAAGTAGTTGATCTCCATCATCTCGCGGAAGATCTCAAGGTCGAGGTCCTGGAAGTAGCCGGGATGGGTGACCCCGTGCGAGTTGATCACGATGTCGGGCACACCGGCCTGCTCGGAGACCCGCGCCACCGCGGCCTGCGCCTGGTCCGGATCCGACACATCCGCCACCGCGATCCCGTGGTGTTGTGCGCTTGCCGCGTCTACGGTGGCATCCTGAGCGGAGTTCGGGCCATCAGTTTGGCCGGAACGCAGTCGAGGGACGCCAGTCCCCTGTAAAGACGTTGCATGCAACGTCTCCAGCGCCTCCGCCAGCCGCTCCCGATTGCGCGCGACCAACCACACATGCGCCCCTTCGGCAGCAAAGAGCCTGGCCGTCGAAAGGCCGATGCCGCTGGAACCACCGGTGATGAGGACAACACGTTGTCGGAAGGTCATGGGCACATTGACTGCTCACGCGCGGGATGGACCAAATGAGGCAACCGCGCCCATTATAGCATGGTTTCTTCCATCTTCAATCTTCCATCATGGCCCGCAGCAGCGCGATCGACAGCTGTTTCGTGTCCAGCGCGTAGTCGTGCTCCAGGATCGGCCCGACACAGGCCAGGCAGCCCCGCTCGCACGGGCAGCTCGCCGCCAGCTCCAGCGCGGCCTGCAGGACGACGGGCAGCGAATGGAAGAACTGCTCGGCCAGGCCGACCCCGCCCGGCGTGCGCTCGTAGAGGGTGATGGTGGGCTGGCCGGTGGTCGCATCCTGCGGCTCGGCCACCAGGCCCAGGTCACGGCCGTCGCACATCAGGAAGAGCGGCGCCACAGCTTCCAGCAGCGCGGCGACGCCGCCCAGCCCCGAGCGGGTGCGCACGCCCGACTCGGCCCGGTGATGGCACGCCGTGCACAAGGTGACCAGGTTGTCGATCCGGTTGGCCGCCTGCCAGGCCAGCGCGGCCGGCAGATCCCCGCGCAGGGACGGCTCGGCCAGGAACGCGCGGAACGGAATCTTGTGGTGCACGTCGTGCTGGCGGCCGCCCAGCTCGGCCGCGCCGCAGCCCTGGCAGCGGTAGCCGTCGCGGCGCCGGACCTCCGCGCGCGTTGCGGCCCACTGCGGACCGTAGTCGTTCTCGTCCGAGAGCCAGTCGCCCGCGGCCTTCAGCGCGGCGATGGTCTCCGCCGTGACCACCAGCCAACAGCCCTCCGTGTCCAGCACCTGTTCGGGCAGGTCCACCTCCCCGAAGCCCAGCAGCTCGTTGGCCCCGCGGCGCAGGATGCGATAGCCCGTGGCCTGCACCGTCACGCGCACGTCGCCCCATCCCCGCTGATACCGCGCCCCCCCGTCCCGCTCGGTCTTCGGTCTTCCGTCTTCCATCTTCCATCGTTCTGCGCCCGCGTCCGTGTCCCCCGCCCCCGCTTCCGCAATCTTCAATCTTTCATCTTCAATCTTCAATCGTTCCTGCAGCACCGTGACCTTCTCCGCGATGACCGGCCGGGTGTAGAAGTCCACCTCCACCGCGCGCACCGTCGCCACGCCGCCCTCCCAATCGAGGCGCTCGACGACGTAGGAGACGCCTTCGTGCAGGTAGATCGCGCCCTCGTAGAGCAGCAACGGCACGGACTCCCGGTCCAGCTCGCCGATGGTGGCCGGCTGGCCCGCGGCATCGCGCGCCTGGATCACGATGCGGTCCGCCCCGCTGCTGCGCAGGCTCAGCAACTGCGCCGGACTGCCGTCGCCTGCCCAGTAGTAGCGGCCGCCCGCCGCGTACAGCTGTCCCGCCGCGACCAGATCCTCCAGCAGATCCGCGGCCGGGTCCTCACCACCATCCCGCGGCCGCAGTTCCCCGTGCAGTGTCTCGCCCTGGCGCAGCGGGAGCTCGGCCGCCGCGCAGGCAAGGTGCGCGGCCAGGATCACCTCGTTGTCGGGATTGATGCGTGCGTGTTCGGGCGAACGCTCGAGCAGCCACCGGGGATGGGAGACGATGTACTGGTCCAGCGGGGCGCCGCCCGCCACCAGCACCGCCACCGATGCCCCGGTGCCGGGCTGCAGGCCGCCCTGTAGAGACGATGCATGCAACGTCTCTACCCCTCGCCTGACCCGCCGTCCGGCGCGCCCCATCTGCTGGCGTGCGCTGGCCACCGAGCCCGGGTACCCCACCAGGATCGCGGCCTCCAGTTCTCCGATGTCGATGCCCAGTTCGAGCGCGTTGGTGGCCACCACGCCCCGCACCTGGCCGCCGCGCAGCCCTTGCTCGATCTCGCGGCGGGTGGAGGGCAGGTAGCCGCCGCGGTAGCCACGGAGCCGTTTCGCCACCTCTCGCGGCAGCGAGTCGCGCAGCTGTGCCAGCAGCAGCTCCGTCGCCAGCCGCGCCTGGCCGAAGACGATCGTCTGCACGTCGTGCCGGATGAAGCGCGCGGCCAGCTCCGCCGATTCGGATACCGAGGAGCGCCGGATGCCCAGGTCAGGGTCGACGATGGGCGGATTGTAGAAGATGGTGTGCCGTTCCCCTTGCGGCGCCCCGTTCTGCTCCGGCCCGATCAGCGTCACCGGCGCCTCGATCAGGCGCTCGGCGAGCTCGGTTGGGTTGGCGATGGTCGCGGACGCAAGGATGAACTGCGGCTCCGCACCGTAGAAGCGGCAGATGCGCTGCAGGCGGCGCAGCACGTTGGCCACGTGCGACCCGAACACGCCGCGGTACACGTGCATCTCGTCGATCACCACCACGCGCAGCGAGGCAAACAGCGCGGCCCAGCGCGGGTGCTGCGGCAGGATGCCCATGTGCAGCATGTCGGGATTCGTGAGGATGATGCGCGACGTGTCGCGGATCTTAGCGCGGCGCGACGACGGTGTGTCGCCGTCGTACGCCGCCGGGTTCACGCGCATCTCCGCGACTGTGGCCAGGTCCGACAGTTCGGCCAGCTGATCATGGGCGAGTGCCTTGGTGGGAAACAGGTACAGCGCGCGGCCGCGGCCGTCCGTGAGCAGCTGGTGCAGCACCGGCAGGTTGTAGCACAACGTCTTGCCGCTGGCCGCAGGTGTGGCCACCACCACGTTGCGGCCGGCGAGGGCCGCCTCGACCGCCTGCGCCTGGTGGGCATACAGCTCGGTCACCCCGCGCGCGGCCAACGCCCGCACCAGCTGCCCGTGCAGGCCCGCCGGCATCCCCGCCATGCGCGCCGCCCGCGCCGGCGTCCGTTCCCACCGCACCACGTTGCTCATGAACCCGGGGTCCAGCCGCAGGCTCTGCAACACAGACTCAATCGCCATCGGGTAGATTATACCCCACCCCGCCCTTACCCCTCATCGCTCTGAGTGCTCTGCGCTCTCTGCGGCAAAGCATCTTCCATCTTCCATCGTCGCCGCGTTGACACCACCGCCCGCGTCGACTATCATACGCGCCGAGAGGTCACATGCCCGTTTCCACCGACTTGCTGCCAGCAGGCAAGCTGCCCCTGCCGTTTCTCGAACGGCTCCTGGAGCAGTTCGCGCCCGACGATCCCCGCATCGTGGTCGGCCCGCGTGCCGGGGAGGACGCGGCCGTCTTCGACCTCGGCGATCGTTACCTGGTCGCCAAGACCGACCCGATCACCTTCGCCACCAGCGAGATCGGGTGGTACGCCGTGAACGTCAACGCCAACGACGTGGCCGTCATGGGCGCCAGGCCGCGCTGGTTCCTGGCCACGATCCTGCTGCCCGCGGGCAAGGCGACCGCAGCCCTGGTGGAGCAGATCTTCCGCCAGGTCTCGGAGGCCTGCGGGGCGTTGGACGTCAGCCTGGCCGGCGGCCACACCGAGATCTCCGTCAACCTGGATCGCGTCATCGTCAGCGGGACCATGCTGGGCGAGGTCGAGCCCGGCAGGCTGATCCGCACCGCAGGCGCGCGGCCGGGAGACCAGGTGCTCCTGGTGAAGGCCGCGCCGATCGAGGGAACCGCGCTCATCGCGCTGGAGCGCGGCAACGAGCTGCGCGCCAGGGGTTACGACGAGGCCTTCCTGCGTCGCTGCCAGGGTTTCCTGCGCTCGCCGGGGATCAGCGTGGTGGCGCCCGCGCTGCTCGCAGCAGAGTCGGCGGACGTTCACGCCATGCACGATCCGACCGAGGGCGGCGTGATGACGGGGCTGCTGGAGATGGCCCGCGGCGCGGGCACGGGGCTCCGCGTCGACCTGGACGCGATTCCCATCCTGGCCGAGGGCGCGGCCCTGTGCCGGGAATTCGGGCTGGATCCGCTGGGGACCATCGCTTCCGGCGCGATCCTGGCGGCCGTCCCCCGGCACGACGTGGCTCACCTCCGCGCCACCCTCGCGGGGGCCGGCTACCCCACAGCCGTCATCGGCGAGATCACGCCGCCGGAGGACGGCCTCCGGGCCCTGCGCGGCGGCGCCCCCGTGACCTGGCCCACCTTCGCCACCGACGAAATCACCAAGCTATTCGCCTGACCCGCCGTCCGCGCGCTGCAACAACAACTCCAGCGCATGCTCGCCCAGCAGCGCCATCAGCGCAGGCCAGGCGATGGGGAGCAGGATGGGCAGCGCGGCGCAGAGCGCGGTGAGCGCCCCCGCGATGACGAGCAGCAGCGTGGAGAACAACGGGTTGGCCAGCACCGCCAGCGCGGCCATGCGCAGGGCCATGCCCAGCGACGGCTGCTCCAGCGACGCGTAAATCGGATAGACGTAGACCTGGACGCTCAGCCACACGATGAGCAGATAGACCCAGATGATGGCAACGGTGCGCAGGACCGTGCCCGGCTGCAGCCGGTAGAAGAGGATGTTCAGCAGCAGCAGCGCCATGGCGATCATGCCCAGCGCACTCAGCAGCAGGCCCGGCC
>CAZMIS010000043.1:0-16667 GCA_964566325.1 uncultured Anaerolineales bacterium | reverse complement strand
GGTAAAGCCTTCCCAGCGGCCGCTGCAGCGGATCCAGTGCTGCGCGCTCTCCCCTGCCGGCATAGCCCCGGTAGACCAGCCAGCCGAGGAAGAGGCCGCCCAGGGCCACGACGAGCGATGTCAGCAGCGGAATGGCGTCGAACGGCAGCTCAGCCGCATGAATGTGCAGCGCCTCGGCCAGGCTGCCGATGTAATGATGGAATGGATTGGTGGAGAGCGCACCCAGGACGGGGAACGCCTTCGGGATGCCGATCCACCCGCCTGCCACGGCAAACACGGCCAACACCATCAGCGGGACCGTCATCCAGGCGAAGATGCTGTCGTGCTCCGAGGCGTGTGCGGCGGCCTCCGTGCGCGGCTTGCCGAAGAAGGTCATCATGATCTGGCGGCCGGTGTAGAAGGCAGTCAGCAGCGCGGAGAGCGCCAGTACGGCGAAGATGATGGTGTGCTCGTTCGCCCACGCGTCGGCGAGGATCTCGTCCTTGCTCCAGAAGCCGGCGGTGACCAACGGGAAGCCGCTCAACGCGAGGCCGCCGATGATGAAGGTCCACGCGGTCCGCGGCATGCGGCGGAACAGCCCGCCCATGTTGCGCATGTCCTGCGGATCAAAAACAGGTTGCACGTTGGCAGGTTGCAGGCCTGCGTGATCGTGTGCGTGAGCGTCGTCTGCAACATGGTGGCCGTGGCCGTGCGCGGTCTCATGGTGCCCGTGCTCCACGCCGTGGATCACACTGCCGGAGCCCAGAAACAGGAGCGCCTTGAAGAACGAATGGGTCAGCAGGTGGAAGGTGGCCGCGACATACGCGCCCATGCCCAGCGCAGCGAACATGTAGCCCAGCTGCGAGATGGTCGAGTAGGCCAGCACCTTCTTGATGTCGTTCTGCGCCAGCGCGATGGTGGCCGCGAACAGGGCCGTGAACGACCCGATGAATGCGATGAACTTGAGCGCTGCGCCGTGCTCGACCGCCTGCATCAGGGGGAAGGTGCGGATGACCAGGTACACGCCGGCCGACACCATGGTGGCCGCGTGGATCAGGGCGGAGACGGGCGTCGGGCCCTCCATCGCGTCGGGCAGCCAGACATGCAGGGGGAACTGGGCGCTCTTGCCCATCGCACCGAAGAAGATCAGGATCGCGATCAGAGTGGCCCAGGGCGTCGCGCCCACGATGGGCAGATTGACCGTGGTGGTCGCCAGCTGCTCCAACATGGCGGGCTGGAAGATGTCCACGAAGCTGAGCGAGCCGGTCTGGGCGTAGAGCAGGAAGAAGCCGGCCAGCATGATGGTGTCGCCGACACGGGTGGTCAGAAATGCCTTGAGCCCCGCCTCCTTGGGCGTGATCTGCTTGGGGTTGGGGTACTTGCGGGCCGACCAGAACCCGATCAGCAGGTAGGAGCAGAGCCCCATGATCTCCCAGAAGACCATCGCCAGGATCAGGTTATCCGCCAACACGAAGCCGAGCATGCCCGTAGCGAAGAGGGCGATGTAGGCGAAGAACCTGCTCGCCAGCCGATCGACGTGGCCTGGCTCTGCCGGCTTGCCGCGCTCGTCATGATGGCTCTCCGGCTTGCCCACGCCCATGTAGCCGACCGCGTAGACGAAGATCAGGAAGCAGACGAACGGCACCATGAAGAGCATCCCGCCGGTCAGGGGATCGACCGCGAAGCCGAAGGACTGCCAGGTGCGCCCGCTCGGCAGCCAGTCGCGAAACACCCGGAAGGGATTCTCGCCGAAATGCTCGATGCCGAAGGTAGTGAAGGTGATGGCCCAGCTCAGGACCCACGCCAGGCCGATGCCGGCGAGGGCCAGCCCCGCGCTGAGCTTCTTGCTGCGGTGGGCCCACAGCACGATCAGCGCGAAGGCGGCGAGCGGCAGGAACGGGATGATCGGCGTCAGGTTGAAAATGGCGGGCAGGGCTGAGTGTTCGCTCATGGCGCTATCCCTTCATCGTATCGATCTCTTCGACGTTCACCGTGCTGCGCTGGCGATAAATGGAGATGATCAGCGCCAGGCCGACCGCAGCCTCGGCCGCGGCCACGGTGATGACGAAGATGGCGAACAGCTGGCCCGTCATTTGATTGACGCCGATGTAGCGCCAGAACGCAACCAGGTTGATGTTGACCGCATTCAACATCAGCTCGATGCCCATCAGCACGCCGACCGCGTTGCGGCGGGCCAACGCGCCGAACGCGCCGATGCAGAACAGCGCGGCCGCTACGAGCAAGTACCAGGTGAGTGGAACCATGCCTAACTCTCCTGTTCACGCGCGATGATGATCGCGCCGATCATGGCTACAACAAGCAGGACGGAGGCGACTTCGAACGGAATCACGTACGATCCTACGAACTCGCCGCCGAGGCGCTGGATCGCATCGGCCGGCACGTCGGCGACTGCCACGGGCCAGCGCGTGCGCGTCAGGACTGCCGCCAGGAGCACAAACAAGATGGCGCCGAACCCGGCGACGACCCCCCACTGCTCGTTGAAGCGCCGGGCATCGGGATCCATCACCCCGCGGCTCAACATGATGGCGAAGATGATCAACGTGGAGATCGCGCCGACGTAGATCAGGACCTGGGCCACGGCGATGAACTCGGCATGCAGCAGGATGAACAGGCCGGCGATGCCGAAGAAGGTCAGCACCAGCCATAGGGCAGCGCGGAACATGCTGCGCGCGACCACGACCATCAACGCCGCCGCGAGCGTGACCAGGCTCAGAACGATGAACATAACTTGTTGCATGAAGACATCCCCATTCGTGCAAAGCAGGGCGGATGAACGGCTACACCGCCGCCGGCGCCAGGCTGTGCTCTGCCGCATGGCGCTTGGCGGCTCGCCCCAACAAGGTTGCGGCAATGAAGAGAATCAACAGGTTGCCGCCCAGCATCAGGATCCATTGCACCGGCGTCGGAAGGGGCAGCTTCAGCGCTACGGCCACCCACAACAGGTTGGCCAGCGAGGCCGGGACCAACACCTTCCAGGCAAACGCCAGCATCTGGTCGATGCGGAAGCGCGGCCAGGTGCCGCGGATCCACATGAGCAGAAACACGACCAGGATTGTCTTGATGATGAAATAGAGGGGACCCAGCGCGGGCACGGCATTTGCGAATGGCCCCCGCCAGCCGCCGAGGAAGAGGGTTGCGGTGATGGCGGACACGGCGAACAGGTTGCCGTACTCTGCGATGTAGAACCAGCCGAACTTCAGGCCGCTGTACTCGACGAAGTAGCCTGCAACGATCTCGGAATCGGCCTCGAGGAGGTCGAAGGGCGCTCGGCCCACCTCGGCCGCAGCCGCGAGGAAGTAGCCGATGAAGGCCACCGGAAGGATAAAGATGAAGGGGACGACCTGCGCCTCGACGATGCCCATCATGCGCATGGTGCCGGTCAGCAGGACGACGGCCGCGATCGAGAGGATCATCGGCACCTCGTAACTGAGCAGCTGCGCAACCACGCGGAACGCACCGATCAGGGCGAACTTGTTGTTGGACGCCCAGCCCGCCATGATCACGGCGACGGTGGTGATCGACCCGACCGCGACGATGTACAGCACACCCACGTTGAGGTCTGCGCCGATCATGCGCCTTCCGAACGGCATGACGGCCCACAGCCACCCTGCGGCGCCCGCGATGAGGATGGGCGCCAGGTTGAACACCGGCCGGTCCGCCCTGTCCGGAATGATGTCTTCCTTAACGAGCATCTTGACCGCGTCTGCGATGGCCTGGAAGATGCCCCAGGGGCCAACCCGGTTGGGGCCGATGCGGTTCTGGATCCGGCCGATCACCTTCCGCTCCATCCAGGTCAGCGTGAGCGTAGCGATCACGGGCATCAGCACCAGGATGATGCCGACCACGATGTAGTTGACGAGGCTCACGCCCCAGTCGGGCAGGAAGGTGCTGATCCAGGCGGTCCAGGAACGAGCGACATTAACGAAGAAATCGCGGATGTAATCCATCTTATCGCCACTCCAGCGCTTTCTTCTGCCAGGCGTAAAGCAGGCCGCCCAGCAAGATGAGGACGAACAGGACCATTTCGACGAGGGCGTAGAGGCCCAGCTTATTGTAGGCGACCGCCCAGGGGAAGATGAAGATGGCCTCCACGTCGAAGACGACGAAGATCAGGGCGTAGAGGTAATACTGCGCCTTGAACTGCACCCACGTGTCGCCGAATGTCTCCATGCCGCATTCGTACGTGCTATTCTTCGCTGGATTGGGCTTCTTAGGCCTGATGAGCCAGGCCATGACCAGGCCGATGACAGGCAGCGCGAAAGCGATGATGGCGAAAATGCCGATGAATGCGTACTGCGAAAGCACGGCAACCCTCCTCTTGACCGCGCTTCCCCGCTCTGGGAAGCACGCGCGGTGAAGGACATTCGTATGTGGCTCGCCGGGGAGAGGATCAGGGACACCCGGCCAGAGAACGAAGCTATTCTAACATGGCCGCAAATAGAACGCAAAACGCCTCCAAAGGAAGCTCTTTTGACAACGCCCTTTGCCTTGTGATAGACTTCGCCAACGTGGCCGAAGCCGTTGCCGATACTTTTGCGCGGCCGCCGGTCTGCGAACCTGCCTCCGCACACATCACGACGCTTAATGGAGCAATGCATGCCAGAAGGCTATCTTCCGATTCTCGTGATGGTCGTCATCGCCTTCGCGTTTGCCGCCATCGCTCTCGGCGTGTCGGCCGCCCTGGGGCCCCGACGGCGCAATTCGGCAAAGCACGAGCCATACGAGGCCGGCATCCTTCCCTTCGGTGACGCCAAACGTCGCATTCCCGTCCAGTTCTATGTCGTCGCGGTTCTCTTCATCCTGTTCGATGTCGAGGTCATCCTGATGTACCCCTGGGCGGTGGCCGCGCGCAAGTTGGGCCTCTTCGGCCTGATCGAGATGGGCATCTTCCTCGTAATCCTGCTCGTCGGCTTTGTCTACGCGTGGAAGAACGACGCCTTCAAGTGGCAATAGGGTCGAACACGGACTGAAGAGCCAGGGCGCGCGACGGGGCAACCGACGCGGTCTTCCGGTGAGCAATCTTCAATCCTGCATTCGTAACGGAGTGTTGCATGGGTCTCGAAGAGAAACTGCCCGACGAGGGTTTTGTCACGACCACGCTGGAAGCAGCGGTCAACTGGGGCCGCAAGTGGTCCATCTACCCGCTGACATTCGGACTGGCCTGCTGCGCCATCGAGCAGATTGCCGCCGGCGGCAGCCGCTTCGATATCGCCCGGTTCGGCTCCGAGGTATTCCGGCCTTCCCCGCGTCAAGCCGACCTGTTGATCGTATCGGGTCGCGTCAGCCAGAAGATGGCGCCGGTGATCAAGCGCATCTACGACCAGATGCTCGAGCCCAAGTGGGTCATCGCCATGGGCATCTGCGCGAGCGCGGGCGGCCCCTTCAACAATTATGCCATCGTGCAGGGCGTCGATAAGCTCCTCCCGGTCGATGTGTACGTGCCGGGCTGCCCACCGAGGCCCGAAGCGCTGCTCTACGCGCTGACGATGCTGCAGCAGAAGATCTCGACCGAAAGGTTCCGCGACCGGCGGTATCGGTAGAAACAGGGAAAAGGGCAGGAACATCGCATGATCGATATCACACCATCGGTGGGAACGGCGCTAACGGATGCAGCGGCCGCGGAGCTGGCTGCGGCGAAGGTGCGCACTGCCTTCCCTCAGGCCATCCTGGGCGCCACCTCTCACCGCGGGGAGACCACGCTCACCATCCGGCCGCAGGACCTGGTCGGCGTTGCCCGTCTGCTGCATGACGACCCCGAGCTGAGCTTCCGCCACCTGTCCAACGTGACCTCGGTGGATTGGAGCAAGTATCCGGGCTACGCCGGACGGGAACGCTTCACGACGGTCTACCAGCTCTTCTCGCCGTTCACGGGCCGCCGCATGAGCCTGAAGACGCCCGCGCCGGGCGGCGACAGCCCCTCAGTGCCCAGCCTCACGGCCGTGTGGCCCGGCGCGAACTGGCCGGAGCGCGAGGTGTATGACCTGATGGGCGTGCGCTTCGAGGGCCATCCGGACCTCCGGCGCATCCTGATGCCGCATGCGTGGCCGAACCACCCGTTGCGTAAGGACCTTCCGCGCGGCGGCGAGACGGTGCCGTTCTCGATGACCTGGGAGGACGAGGAGTTCGAAAGCTTCGGCCAGCAGATCATCGAGGCGAAATCCGTGCCCACGGTTCCGCCGAAGCAGAGCGACACGAACAAGCACATGATCCTGAACCTGGGGCCGCACCATCCGGCGACCCACGGCGTTTTGCGGGTCATCGTCGAGCTGGACGGCGAAACGGTCGTCGCGGCCTACCCCGACCTGGGCTACCTCCATTCCGGCTTCGAAAAGCAGGGCGAGACGATCCGCTACAAGGACTTCCTGCCCTACACCGACCGGTCGGACTACGTCTCGTCGATGTGCAACAACCTGGGCTACTCGCTGGCGGTCGAGAAGCTGATGGGCGTCGAGATACCCCCGCGCGCCCAGGTGCTGCGCGTCATGATGGCCGAGCTGCAACGTATCGCCTCCCACCTGCTCTGGCTGGGCACGAGCGTCATGGACGCGGCCGGGATGAGCCACGCCATGCTCATGTACGCGTTCCGCGAGCGCGAGCAGTTGCTCGACATCTTCGAGCTGGTCAGCGGCGCGCGGCTCACCACGTCGTACATCCGGCCCGGCGGCATCTGGCACGACGTGCCGCCCAGCTTCACCGAGCGGGTCCAGGATGTGTTGCGCACCTTCCCGGCGCACTTCGACGAGTACGAGCGCTTCATGACCGAGAACCCGGTCTGGAAGGCGCGCACGGTGGGCGTGGGCAAGCTCACGGCCGACCAGTGCCTCGCGCTTTCGCTGACGGGCCCGCTGGCACGGGCGTCGGGCGTTCCGCTCGACTACCGCAAGTTGCGCCCCTACAGCGGTTACGAGAACTTCGACTTCAAGATGGCCACCGCGACGGACGGCGACACCTTCGCGCGCTACATGGTGCGCATCGAGGAGATGCGCCAGAGCCTGCGCATCGTGGAGCAGGGCCTGAAGAACCTGCCGGACGGCCCGGTGTGGACCGCGGACCGCAAGATGGCCCTGCCGCCGCGCCAGGAGCTCGACACCAGCATGGAGGCGGTGATCCACCACTTCAAGCTGAACACCGAGGGGATGACGCCTGCGAAGGGCGAGATCTACGAGTGTGTCGAGAGCCCGCGCGGGGAAGAAGGCTTCTACCTGGTGAGCGACGGCAGCGGCATTCCGTATCGCCTGCGCTTCCGCACGCCTTCGTTCCACAACCTGCAGGGGCTTCATCCCATGTCACAGGGCAGGCTGCTCGCGGACTTGATCATCAACATCGGCACCATCGACATCGTGTTGGGAGATGTGGATCGTTGACGATTGAAGATGGAAGATTGCCTTCAATCTGAGATCTGCAATCTTCAATGGTTTGGAGGTCTTGTGCTTTCCGAAAACGCTATTGCTGAAATCCGGGCGCTGCAGGCCCGTTATCCGGTGGTTCGCTCCGCACTCGGCCCCGCGCTGTACGTGGCCCAGCGAGAGGTGGGCTGGCTGCCCGCGGCCGTGATGGCCGAGGTGGGCGCCCTCTTCGGGCTGGACGAGGCGGAGGTGGGCGAGTTCGCCAGCTTCTACCATATGTACAACGTGCATCGCGAGCCGGGCGACTACACCATCGAGGTTTGCGATAACGTGCCGTGCATGCTGCGCGGGTCGGGCAAGCTGACGCAGGCGCTCGAGGAGCGGCTCGGCGTGCCCTTCGGACAGACAACCCCCGACGGGAAATTCACCCTCGGCCACGTCGAATGCCTTGGCGCCTGCGCGACCGCGCCGATGTTCATGTGCACCGAGAAGCAGACGGGCCGCATCCGCTACTTCGAGGAGCTGGACGCGCCGGAGAGACTCGATGAGGCGCTCGCGCTGATCGCCTCGGGCCACGGCTTCGACACGACGGAACGCTGGCCCCTGGGCCCCTTCCGCCACGGCGGCCGGCCGGACACCAACTTCCTGCTCGGACGCGTCGATAAGGCGGACTCGCACACGGTCGATTCCTACCTAGCGGACGGCGGCTACGCGACGGCCCGATCGATCCTGACCGGCGCCAAGAACCCCGCCCAGGTGATCGACGAGATGAAGGCCGCCAACGTGCGGGGCCGCGGCGGCGCGGGCTTCTCGGCAGGCGTGAAGTGGAGCTTCATTCCACAGGGCGTCTACCCGCGCTACCTGGTGGTCAACGCGGACGAGTCGGAGCCGGGCACCTTCAAAGACCGCATGATCATGGAATACGATCCCCACCAGTTGCTCGAGGGGATCCTGATCACCTGCTACGCCATCGAGGCGGAGCACGCGTTCATCTACGTGCGCGGCGAGTACTACTTCGCGGCACAGCGCCTCGAGGCCGCCGTGGCCGAGGCAGAGGCGCGCGGCCTCCTGGGCAACAACATCTTCGGCACGGGCAAGAAGCTCAAGGTGGTGGTGCACCGTGGCGCAGGCGCGTACGAGTGCGGCGAAGAGACCGCGCAGCTTTCCTCCCTGGAGGGCTACCGCGGTCATCCGCGGCTCAAGCCGCCGTTCCCGGCCGTCGCGGGCCTCTACGGCAAGCCCACCATCGTCAACAACGTGGAGACGATTGCGAACGTCTCGCACGTTCTGAAGCACGGCGCGGACTGGTACAAGCAGTGGGGCACGCCCACCAGCACGGGGTTCCGCATCTACGGCATCAGCGGCCAGGTGCAGAAGCCGGGGCTCTACGAGCTGCCGCACGGCGTCACGCTGCGCGAGCTGATCTACGATTGGGCGGGCGGCCTGACGGAGGACGCGGAAGGACTGAAGGCCATCGTGCCGGGCGGGCTCTCCATGCAGCTGCTGGACGAGGCCCAGCTCGACACCCCGATGGACTTCGATAGCCTTGCCAAGGCGGGCTCCAGCCTGGGTGCAGCCGCGGTCATCGTGATCGGCAAGAACCAGAGCATGGTGGAAGTGGCGCGGCGGACGATCGCGTTCTACCGCGAGGAAAGCTGCGGCAAGTGCACCCCATGCCGTGAGGGCACCGGCTGGCTCGAGGACATCCTGGAGCGCGTCGAGCGGGGCGAGGGCCGGACAGACGACATCGCGCTCATGCTCTACATCACGGACATGATCGCGGGCAAGAGCTTCTGCCCCTTCTCCTACGCAGCGGTGTGGGGCCTGCAGAGCAACCTGGCCAAGTTCCGGCCGGAGTTCGAAGAGGCCATTGCCCGCGCGAGCGAACAGCCGGTGATTCCGATCCGGCCGATCTACCGTCCCGACGCGGGCGCACCCTCCGGCGTGACAGAGCCTGCACTGCCGCTGGAAGAGCAATACAACGCACCGACTGTGAAGCGGTGAGGATGGATTGAAAATTGAAAATTGAAGATTTCAGATTGCGGGGCGAGGGCTGAGACACCTGCCTGACCCGGCCTGAATCTTCAATCTTCAATCTGCAATCTTCAATCGTACATGTCAGGGGAAACGTATGGCTGATCTGGTCAATGTGACCATCGATGACATCAAGGTACAGGTTCCTGCGGGGACGCTCGTGATCGACGCGGCGACAGCGGCGGGCATCGATATCCCGATCTTCTGCTCGCATCCGAAGCTGGACCCGCTGGGCGCGTGTCGCATGTGCCTGGTCGAGTTCCCTGGCCCGCGCGGCAGCCGGCTCGACACGGCCTGCACGGTGCGCGTGAACGAGGGTCTCGTCGTCCGCACGGACACCGAAGCGGTGCGCCAGGCGCGCGAAGCGGTGCTGGGATTCATCCTGATCAACCACCCGCTCGACTGCCCGATCTGCGACAAGGGCGGCGAGTGCCCGCTGCAGGACAACACGATGGAGTACGGGCCGGGCGCGAGCAAGTTCGTCGAGGTCAAGCGCCGCAAGCAGAAGCACTACCCCATCAGCGACCTGATCATGCTGGATCAGGAGCGCTGCATCCTGTGCTGGCGCTGCATCCGCTACCTCGAAGAATGGGAAGACAAGCCGCAGATCGGCCTCTTCGAGCGCGGGGGCGAGACGCTCATCGATGTGTTCCCGGGCAAGCCGGTGGACGCGAAGACCTCGGGCAGCATCATCGACATCTGCCCCGTCGGCGCACTGACGAACCGGGTCGCGCGCTTCAAGTATCGTCCCTGGGAGCTGCGCAAGACGCCGAGCATCTGCACCCACTGCCCCGTCGGCTGCAATATCCGGCTCGATGAGCGCGTGCACACGCTGCGCCGCATCGTGGCGCGCGAGAACCTCGCGGTCAACGACGAGTGGATCTGCGACAAGGGCCGCTTCCTGCACCAGCACGTGGATCACGCGGAGCGCCTCAAGACGCCCATGATCCGCGAGAACGGCGCGCTGCGCCCCGCCACGTGGGACGAGGCGATCGCGACGATCGCGGACCGCTTCGAGGCGATCAGCCAGGAGAAGGGCGCCCGTGCGCTGGGCGGCATCGCCGGCGGCGCGGTCTCCAACGAGTCCGCCTACCTGCTCCAGAAGTTCTTCCGCACGCTCGTGGGCACCAACAACGTCGATTTCGCTGAAGGCGCAGGGATGCGCACGACGCCGGCAGGCCTCCCGGCCATCGCCGACATCGCAAAGAGCGACGTCATCGTCCTGGTGGGGTTCGATCCCAGCGAGGCGGCCCCGGTGCTGGACTTGCACCTCAAGCGGGCCGTGCGCCGGCAGGGCGCGCGGTTGGTCATCGTCAACGCGCGGCAGATCGAGGCCACCCGCTACACCGGCGCGTCCACGGGCGGTGCGTTCGTGGGCGTCCGCCCCGGCGACGAAGCGCTGGCGCTCAACGAGATGGCCGGCCTGCTGCAGGCGAAAACGGCAGCGGCCAGGCAGGCCTCGTCCCAGCCACAGCCGCGCGGCGGCCGCACCGAGCACGCGGGCGGCCCGCGCGCATCCCGCCCGGAAATCGCGGCGGCCGTCGACCTGCTGCTGCTCGCCCGGTCACCCCTCTTCATCTACGGGCCCGACGTGGCGCGGGGCGAGCAGGGCCGCCTGGCGGTGACCGCGCTCAGCAACGTTGCCGTGACCCTCGGCCACGGCGATAAGCTGGCGTACGTCGGACACGCGGCCAACGGCCAGGGCCTGCGGGACATGGGCATGGTGGCTGACAGCCTGCCGGGCCAGATGCCCGTGGGCGACCCCGCAGTGCGCGAACGACTGGGCAGGCTGTGGGGCGCGCCGCCCCCCGCCGAGCCGGGCATGCCGTACGGCCGCATGGTGGAAGGCGAGCTGGCCGCGCTGTACGTGATGGAGGCCAACCCGGCCGCGTCCCCGCGGTTCGCCGAGGCCCTCCGCAAGGTGGGATTCCTGGTCGTCCAGGACCTCTTCCTCACGGAGACGGCGCAGCTGGCGCACGTCGTGCTGCCTGCGGTGAGCTGGGCGGAGACGGACGGAACCTTCACGAACCTCGAGCGCCGCGTGCAACGCGCACCCTCGGGCATCCAGGCGATCGACGCCGCACTGCCCGGCTGGCAGATCTTGACGCTGCTGGCCCAACGCTGGCAGGCGCAGCAGGCGCCGGAGGCCGAGCACGCGGACGGGACGCCCGACTGGAAACGGAAGAAACGCGCGCGTGCTGCGAAGAGCGGACCCGCGGCCAAGCCGTGGACGTATGGCAGCAGCCAGGCCGTCCTGGAGGAGATCAGCAAGGCCGTGCCGATGTACGCCGGCATGCGCTGGGAAACCCTCACGGACCAGGGCCTGCAATGGCCGGCCAGCGCGGCCGTGCGCGCGCCGCGGCGAGTCGAGCCGCTGTCCGTCCAGGGCGTGGCTGCGCCGGCCGAGGGCCAGCTCCTCCTTGTGAGCAGCCCCCTGCTCTGGGACGGAGACGTCTTGATGCAGCACGCAGCCGGGCAGGTGCGCAACCTGGCGCCCCGGCCGTTCATCGCGGTGAACCCGGCCGATGTTGCGGCAATCTCGCTGATGCCCGGCCCTGACAAGCCGGAGGCGGGCTGCCAGGCCACCGTGACCTCGTCCCGGGGCAGCGTGTCTCTGACCTTGCAGGCTGATCCGTCGGTTCTGCCCGGAACGGCCTGGATCCCCTACGGACTGGCCGGCGCACCTGCGGAGACGCTCGGTGCGGGGCAAGGGGAAGCAGTCTTCGTGACGATTGCGCTCGATCACGCTTCGCTGGAGTAGCGGCATGGATTGGATCAACCTCATCCTGATCCCGGCGATCAAGGCCCTCATCCTGGTGGTGGTGCTGCTGACCGGGTTCGCCTACCTGACCTTGTTCGAGCGGAAGCTGATCGGGCGTTTTCAGCTCCGGTACGGCCCGAACCGGGCGTGGCGCTTCGGCCTCGGCCATCCGATCGCGGACGCGCTCAAGATGATCTTCAAAGAGGAGATCATCCCGGCGCGCGCGGACAAGCTGCTGTACGTCATCGCGCCCGGCCTGGCCCTCGCGCCCGCTCTGCTCACGTTCGCAGTCGTGCCCGTGGGGCCGACGATGAACCTGTTCGGCCTGAAGGTCCCCTTCCAGGTGGCCGACGTGAACATCGGGTTCCTGTGGGTGCTGGCGGCCAGCAGCATCGGCGTGTACGGCATCATCCTGGGCGGCTTCGCGAGCAATAACAAGTACTCGCTGCTCGGTGCGCTGCGCACGAGCGCCCAGACCTTGTCGTACGAGCTGCCGATGGGCATCCTGCTCATCGCGCTGGTGCTCACGACCTCGCTGGGCACGCAGGACGGGTTCGGCACGCTGCGCCTGAACGAGATCGTGACCATGAACCGCCCCTGGTGGCTCTGGCTGTGGATCTGGCTGGCGTTCCCGTTCTACTTCATCACGATGCTGGCGGAGACCAGCCGCAAGCCGTTCGATTTCCCGGAGACGGAGAACGAGCTGGTCTGCGGTTACTCGACCGAATACGGCAGCATCAAATTCGCCCTGTACTACATGTCCGAGTACCTGCACATGTTGGGCGCGAGTGCGGTGGCGGTCTCCGTCTTCTTCGGAGGCTGGCGCGGACCGTTCGTCGAGCAGTTCCCGATCCTGGGCCTGGTCTACTTCGTCGGCAAGATCCTGGCGCTCCTGTTCCTGTTCATCTGGGCAAGCGCCAGCGTGCCCCGGCCGCGGTATGACCAGTTGCTCAAGTTCTGCTGGACGTGGCTGTTCCCGGTTGCGTTGGTCTACCTGGCCATCACCGCCGCCATCGTCGTCCTGGTGTAGTGCCAGCCATCGAAGCCATGAGCGGGCGATCGTACAGTCTCGCCCCACCTTTGAGGTATTGTAATGGCCGTAAGTGATTCCGTAAGGGGCGTGGTCGAGATCGTTAAGGGTTTCGGCGTCACGCTCACCAACCTGTTCCGGGGGCCGATCACATCGCAGTATCCCGAGGAGCCGGCCCCGATCTACCCGCGCTTTCGGGCCCGGCATGAACTGCGCCGGTACTCGAACGGGCTGGAGCGCTGCATCGGCTGCATGCTGTGCGAAGCGGCCTGCCCGACGGGCGCGATCCACGTGGAAGCCGCCGAGAACGACCCAGAGCACCCGGTCAGCCCCGGCGAGCGCTACGCGCGCATCTGGGAAGTGAACCTGATGCGCTGTGTCTACTGTGGCGATTGCGAGACGGCCTGCCCGGTCGAGGCAGTCGTGCTCGGACACGAGTTTGAGACCGCGACCCACACCCGCGACGGGTTCCTGTGGACGAAAGAGGAGCTGCTCGCGCCGACCCATCCGAACGTGGTCGTGCGCGCAGAGTAGTGGCTGGTCCGAATCGCGCTTGGGTGTAACCGTCCTGAAGAGGCGTCTATGCTGTTATTCATCGTCTTCGCCCTGATCGCCATCGTGGCGGCCGTCGGGGTGATCATCAGCCGGCGACCGATCTACAGTGCGCTGTTCCTGTTGCTGAACTTCGCGTCACTGGCCGCGCTGTACATCATGCTGCAGGCGCAGTTCCTGGCTGCGGTCCAGATCATCGTCTATGCAGGCGCCATCGTCGTGCTGTTCCTGTTCGTGGTCATGCTGCTGGGCGGCGGCGAGCTGAACGATATCCTCGACCCGAACAAGAAGCCTGCGCAGCGATTCGGCTGGCCGAAGATCGCGGCCCTGGTCCTGGCACTCATGATGGTGGCCGCACTGGGATATGGCCTGGTCTCGGGCCAATTGTTCACGGGCCAGGGCGACGCGACCGCGTTCGGCCAGGGCGGCGTGCAGGCCATCGGCTCGGTGCTGTACACCGATTACCTGCTCCCGTTCGAGCTGGCCTCGGTGTTGCTGCTGGTTGGCATGATCGGCGCGGTGGTGCTGGCGCGCAAGCCCGAATAGTCATCGTCGCGCGGACGCGGAGGCGTTGGCAGCAACGCCTCTGCCATGAGAGCCGCGCCACGTTGGGAGAGAAACGAAGATGGTCCCGACATCCTATTTCCTGGTTCTGAGCGCCGTGCTGTTCGCCATCGGCGCGCTCGGCGTGCTGGTCAGGCGCAACGTCCTGATCATCTTCATGTCCGTGGAGATGATGCTGAACGCGGTCAACCTGACGTTCGCTGCGCTGGCCCATCATTTCCTCCAGCTCCACGGCCAGGTCTTCGTCCTGATGGTGATGGTCGTCGCGGCCGCCGAGGTCGCGATCGGACTTGCCATCGTCATGTCCGTCGTGCGGCATAAGGACACGACGAACATCGAAGACATGAACCTGTTGAAGGGCTAACACCTGAAAGGTGCAGCATGCTTGACTATGCCTGGTTAATGCTCCTGTTCCCTGCGCTGGGAGTGCTCATCATCTCGTTCTTCGGCACGCGCCTGGGCCGCCGCGTCGTGGGCTTCCTGGCGCCCGCCATGGTGTTCCTGAGCTTCGCAGTCGCCGTGGCCATGTTCGTCCAGATGCTCGGCCTGCCCGCGGAAGAGCGCAGCCACGAACTCACCCTCTGGAACTGGATGGTGGTCGGGAACTTCAGCGTGGACATCGCGCTGCTGATCGATCAGCTTTCGGTCACCATGGCGTTGGTCGTCACGGGCGTCGGCTTCCTGATCCACGTCTATTCCGCTGGCTACATGCACGACGACCCGCGCTATCCGCGCTTTTTCGCCTTCCTCAACTTCTTCATCCTCATGATGACGACGTTGATCCTGGCGAACAACTACCTGCTCATGTTCGTGGGCTGGGAAGGCGTGGGCCTGGCGTCCTACATGCTGATCGGCTTCTGGTTCGAGAAGCCCACGGCCGCGGATGCCGGCAAGAAGGCGTTCATCGTCAACCGCATCGGTGACTTCGGCCTCCTGCTCGCGATCATGGTCATCTGGACCGGGCTGGGCACCCTCCAGTTCAGCGAGGTGTTCGCCCGCGCACCCGAGGTGTGGGGCGTGGGCAACGCGGCCGTGATGGCCGCCACCATGCTGATGCTCCTGGCCGCGACCGGCAAGAGCGCCCAGATCCCTCTCTTCGTCTGGCTGCCCGACGCGATGGAAGGCCCGACCCCGGTCTCGGCCCTCATCCATGCCGCAACGATGGTCACCGCGGGCGTGTACATGATCGCGCGCTCCGCCGTGCTCTTCGACCTGGCGCCCGCCACGGGCAACTGGGTCGCATGGGTCGGCGTGGCCACGGCCTTCGTGGCCGGCACGATCGCCCTGACGCAGACGGACCTCAAGCGCATCCTGGCCTACTCGACCGTGTCGCAACTCGGCTTCATGTTCGTGGCGGTGGGCGTCGGCGCATACGCGGCCGGCATCTTCCACCTGATGACCCACGCGTTCTTCAAGGCACTGTTGTTCCTCGGCGCGGGCAGCGTGATGCACGCGCTCCACGGGGAGCTGGACATCCGCAAGATGGGCAACCTGCGCGCGAAGCTCCCCGTCACCTACTGGACGTTCGTGGCGGGCGCGGCCGCGCTGGCGGGCATCCCGCTGCTGTCGGGCTTCTTCAGCAAGGACGCGATCCTCTTCTACGCGTTCGAGCACCAGATCCCGCTGTGGGTGGTCGGCATCATCACCGCGTTCATCACCGCGTTCTATTCCTTCCGCATGGTGTTCATGGCCTTCTGGGGCGAGGAGCGGGACAAGAAGCTGTTCCAGCACGCGCACGAGTCGCCGCGCGTCATGACCATCCCCCTGATCCTGCTGGCCGCGGGTGCAGTCCTGGCGGGCTATGTCGGGCTGCCCTCCATCTCGGCCATCGACGGCTGGCTGGAGCCGGTCCTTAAGGCAGGCGAGCATGCGGCTGAGGGCGCGGCCCACAACTTCACGCTGGAGATGATCCTGCTGGGGGTCTCGGCGCTGGTGGCGTTGGCCGGTGCGTACCTCGCCTATCGCGCGTACATCGTGAACCGCGGGATGCCCAAGCGGGTGCGTGAATCTCTCGGCTTCGTCACGAAGCTGGTTGAGAACAAGTACTACGTCGACGAGCTGTACAACGCGATCGTGGTCGAGCCGCTGCGGGCCATCGGCGGCTGGCTGGCGCAGACATTCGACCAGCGCGGCATCGACGGGGCCGTCAACGGCCTTGCGGGCGCGACCGGCTGGCTGGGGTCGCAGGTGCGCCGCCTGCAGAGCGGCATGGTGGGACTCTATGCGCTGGCCATGTTGTTCGGTGCTGTGGCGTTGTTGGCCTGGTTTGCCATCAGATAGGCAGGGCGATCTCGTAAGATCGTCCTCGGAGTGGTTATGAACTCAAATCTTCCTCTGCTATCCATCATCACCTTCCTGCCGCTGGTGGGCGCGCTGGTGC
>CAZMIS010000042.1:0-16937 GCA_964566325.1 uncultured Anaerolineales bacterium | reverse complement strand
TGCTCGCTGTTCCAGGGGCAGACGCGGAAGATCCACCGTTTGCCGCCGCGCCAGTCCTGCTTCTCCCGCACGTCCAGCCCATGCTCGTCAATCCACTGCGCCAGGTCGAAGGGTCGCGTCGGCAGCCCATAGCGCCACGCCTGTCCTGCCGCACGTCGCGGTTCAGCTGGCGGTTCGGCCGGGACCTCGGCGGCCAGGGCTGCGAGCTGTTCGCGAGTCACCGGCGTCAGGCTTGTCCTGAGCGCAGTCGAAGGAACGGTCATGCCCCCTCCACCAACCGGCTCAACCGATGCGGCCGTTCAGGCGTGGGATCCCCCTTGGCCGCCAGCGTGCCGTACAGCTTCCAGATGCGGGCCGGGTTGAAGTTCTTCTGATCCACCGTCACCAGGGCATCGGTGAAACGAAAGGCCAATGCGGCCAGCGCCCCCTCGACCAGTCCGCCGTCATCCGCCGGCAATTCCATCCGGTAGAGCAGATGCGCGCCATTGCCGGAGTCGGCCAGGATCGGTTCGGGCCAGCCCCGCGCCTGCAGATAGGCGCGAATCTCGCGCGCCCGCGCCAGGGCCAGGTCGTGTTCGGCGTCGGTGGCCGAGATGCCGGATGGCCGCACGGGGTCGCAATCCACCGGTAACCAGCGCCGGCCGATGATATCACTGTCCGCCGTAGCCGGATCGCCGGCCTGCATATCCCGCAGCCGGTTGTTGGCCCGCGCCAGCAGGGCGGGGTTCACCGGGTTGAGGGTCACGTAGACCCCGCGCGCCCGGATGCCCGTCGCGGCCGTCGCCAGCTTCTCCCAGTCGTCGAAGAAGCCCGATACGGTGTGCGGTCGGCGCCACTCCCGGGTCACCGCGTCGAGCGCGCGCAATTCGGCCACCTGGCCGGGCGCGAAGAGCGCCTGGCACGTCTTGAGGATCTCGCAGCGATCATGGTGGAGCATCGATGTTTCCCTCGGTGATGACCCTTATGCTCAACGGCTGCGGCGCTGGGCGCTGTGACGCCGGGCCTGAGCCGCCAGGGCGCGCGCCTGGCTGTACGGGTGGTAGGCCCACGTCGGGTAGGCGGCCCAGCCGGTCTTGCAGAGGGCGGCCAGCGCGGGATCCGGCGCCAACGCGTTCACATCGCCGCCCTTGAGCCACTGGATCTGCCGCCACCAAAAGAGCCCGGCCCGCTCGTGATCGGTCAGCAGGTCATAGCCGACGTTGAAGCCGAGCTCAGCCAGGTGCAGTTGGAAGGCGCGCTCAACCTGCTCCTGCAGCGCGCCGGTAATGCGGGCGGTGTGCCAACGATAGCCCTGCGCGGTTAGCCAGACGCGCACGCCGTCCAGCACGTGACCGGAGCACACGGCCACTTCCTCGGTCGGCGTGGCTTTGAGCCGGGCCAAACAGGTCGCCGCCACCTGCGCCGCCGCGTCCAGGTAGCACCGGCGGGCATAGCGGTTCGGCTCCTCGGCATCGTCGTTCTGAAAGTAGCTCGGGGCGATCACGCCGCTGACAAACTCGCCACCCTGCTGGAACGCGCCAGGCGCAGGATCAGGCGGCACGCGGTAGCAGCCGATCACCACGCCGCCGACCAGGCAGCCCCAACCGGCGTCGTCAATTTGTAGCATCGTGCTTCCCACTTTCGGCTGACACGACCAAGGCGCCATACAGGACCATGCCGCCCAGGAAGCCGACCACGCAGCCCAAGATGAAGTTCAACATGGCAAACAAGCCCTCCCTGCCATCACAGCAACAGCTCCCCCAGGGCGTCGGCCACCGCTTCATCAGCAGGCAAGTCGGCAGACACAGCCGTCGCCAGGTTCCCGGAACGCATCGCGGCCTTGGCCGCGCCGGCGCGGTGGCGCGGCGGGATCTGCCCAAAGAAGGCGATCAGGTCGTCGTCCACGCCCGGCCGCAGCCGCAGCTTCAGGTTGAGCACCACCGCCTGCACCGGGAGCCGGGGCCGTCCGCGCTGCGTCATGGTTAGCTCCGTCGTCTGGCCGCGGTCATCGCCGCCAGCTTGTACAGCCCGCGCGCAGTGGAGAGCACCGGGTCATCGGGCATGTACGCCTTGGCGTTGAAGCGTGCGAGCAGGCTGCTGCGCAGCAACAGCGCGCCCCCGCCAACCACAATAACGGCCGCGAAACGCTTGTAGGCGTTGCCCCACCGCCGCTCGACGAAGCTGAGCACCTCGCGTTCCCACACCGGCAGCGCCGCCGCGGTGTCGAGCTTGCCGGCCCGGAGCTGCGTGTCCAGCTCGCCCAGGGAGTAGAGCCCGCCGGGGTTCACCAGGTCGAGCAGCCGCCGCACGCCCGCGGTGCGTCCGGCCGTGAAGCGATCCTGGGGCGCGCCGCTGCGCGTGACCAGTAGCTCGACGGTGTTCATGCCGACGGAGATCACGCCGATTTCCTTGTCGAAGTGAGCCTTGCGTGCGGGGATAAACGCGCCGGTGTCGTCGAGGAGATAATCGAACAGCGCGCCGGCTGCCTGCGAGGTGATCTTGACGGCCTCGATCGTGACGCTGAGCGCCCGGCCGTCGGCCTGCCAGGCCTGAGTGCCCACCAGCCAGCGCCGCACCCCGTCGGCCACCGCGCCGGCCTCCTCGCTGAGCGCCTCCAGCGGTAAGCCGAGGTAGACGGCCAAGGGGTCTGCGAACGATTCGTACGTCTGGGCATAGCCGGTGAAACCGGCAGCCAGCACGGCGCGCAGCTCCGGCGAGCCGGTGAAACGATCGTGGTCCAGATCCTCGCTCAGCGGCCGGCCCCATTCGTGCGCCCCCGCGCCGACGAAGAAGCTGCCGTTGTCAGTGCGGATACGCAGCGGCGGCTTGCGCTGGGCCAGGCCGACCATGCGGGCCAGGGTGTGGCCCTCGTCTACGCTCAAGATCGCCGGCACCTGGACGCCGCCGGCGGGGCCATAGAGCTTGATCGCGCCCGCGCCCGGATCGATACCGATGACTGTCATGGGTGAACCCTCCTTCGCCACAACTCATGGGCGAGTGGACGGCCAGGACGAACCCGATCGGCTAGAAGGGGATTTCGTCGCCGGCGCCTTCTTCCTTGCCGACTTCCATGCCGACCTCGCCAGCCGCCTTGCCTTCCTCATCAGCCTCGCGGTCGCCCAGGAAGCGCACCCGGTCGGCGGTCAGCTCCAGGCTGGCCCGCGGTGTGCCGTCGCGATCGGTCCAGGCCGACGCCTCGATGTCACCGGCGACCAGGATCCGCTGGCCCTTCTTTACGTATTGGGCGGTCACCTCAGCGAGCTTGCGCCAGCAGATGATCCGAAACCAGGTCACCTTTTCCTGGGTCTGCCCGCTGGCATCCGTCCAGCGCCGGTCAACGGCTACAGAGAAGTTGGTGACAGGTATGCCGCCGGGGGTATACCGCATCTCGGCGTCGCGGCCGACTCGACCTACGACCAGGGTTTGTTGGAACACGATGGAGCCTCCTTGAATGGCATGGGAACAGGTTGGTCCTGGGCACAGCTCAAGCGCTTGCCCTGGGTATCGCCGAAGGTCGCCACCGGATCGCAGAGGATCTGATCCTCGCCCACGCTCCGGCAGGACCCTGTTACGACTCGTTGGTGCTTGACTCCGCGGCAGCCGCTTCCGCAGCCAGCTTCGCCGCGAAGGCGCGATCGGCCTCCTGGAAATCGCGCAAGGTCATACCCTTCTTGCGGGCCTGGTCGATGAACGCTTCCAGGTCACCGAGATTGACGCGCACCAACCGCTGGCCTGGCCCGAGGCGGATGGCCGGCAGCGCGCCTTCCTGGATCCAGTTGGAGACCAGGCGGCGGCTGACGCCCAGGATAACGGCCGTCTCGGCAATGGTGAACATTTGTAGAGCCGATGGCAGAGGCATCAGGCTCTTGAGATCAGGTTTTGGCATTGGAGTTCCTCCCTCCCGCGGTGGAACACGGATCACCGCACAAAAAAGCCCGACGAGCAGAACTCATCGGGCGCGCAGGTACACTGGAAACACAAACGCCCGACGATGGCCATGCCAAGTCAGGCGATCAAGAGTTGTTTATGCAGGTAATCCGGGGTATAATCCGAGCTCAGAAAGGATTATGTGGCATCACATCACCCGAAGGATGGCCTGTCCATCACTCGACAATCGAATACATGTCAAACGATCCAATTGACGAGGTGGGGCGGTTCGAGGATGGTACCACGCGTGGGGCGGTGGAATTTGTGTCGGTGTATTCTACAAGAAACTGAGTAAATTCCCGTCGTCCCCGTACTCCGGGCGCCATCCTCAGGGGTGGCGCTTTTCGTTAACCGCGATTGGCTGCGCTCAGAGTCGGTCAGCAGCCGGTCCCGCGCCGGCAACCATCGGTCGACCGGCTCTCCGCCGCGCTCCCAGCGGCGACGCCCTTGCGGCGCGGGCGCGAGCGGCTGACAACTTTGCATGCTCGCACGATCGGTGCTAGACTCCCCTTGCGATCGTCAACGAAGACAGTATCGAGGTTACACCCCAGAGTACCCCCACCATGACCGAACAAACAGACAAGGCGACCTACCAGGCACGCGTCATCTCCGCGGATGCCGGCCGCGGGACCTTCATCGTTGCACTCGAAAAGGGTGGACGGTTGTCGCTCAGCGCCCCTCCCGGGCATGCAGCCTGGAAGCGCCTCCGGCCCGGTCTCGAACTCGAGCTCATGCGCAGCACGCTGGCCGACGGGCAGGTGCGCTACAGCGTACGGTTGCCCGCACCGTCAGCATGGAGGGAGCCAGCGCCGCCAGCGCCGGCGACACGGAGCCCGGAGCCCGACGCCACGCGCATCGCTGAGCCGGCGCCACCGGGACAACCGCCCTACGACGTCCCCATGCAGCGGAGCGGCGCGAACGGCGAAGCTGAACGCCCCATCACGTGCCCGGACGTCAGGCCCATCTTCGAGATGGACGGCCCGGTGCATCAGCTTCTCGGCGAGCGCTACAGGCCGAGGCCCGGGCAGATTCTGATGGCCGGGCAGGTCCGCCTGGCGCTCCAGGAGAAGCGTCACGCCGTGATCGAGGCCGGCACCGGCATCGGCAAGTCGTTCGCGTATCTCGTCCCGCTGATCTGGTCGGGCACGCGCGCCGTCGTCAGCACCTCCAACAAGGCGCTGATGAGCCAGCTGTGGCACAAGGACCTGCCCGCACTGCGAAAAGTGGCTCCACGCCCGTTCGGCATAGCGTTGCTCAAGGGCCGCGGCAACTACCTGTGCGCCTTGCGGTTGCGCGAGCTGCTGCGCGGTCGCAAGTTGCCCGGCGTGGACGCCGATGCCGGAACGATCGAGGATGGCCTTCGCCGCGTGCCGTCGGGCGACGTAGAGGAGATGGGCCTCCCCAGCCGGCTGAGGCAGCACTTCACCATCGATCACCATGCCTGTGAGGGCCGGAAATGTCCCGAGTTCAGGAGCTGCTTCTACGAGCAGGCCAAGGCAGCCGCGGAGAAGGCAGATATCGTCGTCACCAACCATGCGCTCCTGTCTCTGAGTGTGCTCCGGCAGGACAACACCATCTTGCCCGTGCGGCCCGTCCTTGTCATCGATGAAGCGCACGAGCTGGAAGGCTATGCGGTCGGCGCGCTCTCAGTGGAGATCGACCGCGGCACGCTGGGTGCGATCGTCAACCACCCGATCGCCCGCGATGCCGTGGATGGCGCGCTCCGCCAGCAGGCGATGGAACTGAACGAGGCGTTTTTCCGCGCGGCGCGACGGCAACAGCCATCCCGCCTGAACACCCGCTGGGCGCTGCAAGGCGAGATCCAGGAAGGCCTGGCCTTGTGGGCCGTGTTGAACCGGTTCCTTCGCGGGTTGAAGAGCTGGTCCGCGCCGAAGGAGGTCGAGGGGCAGTACGAGGTTCTCGTGCGGTCTTGCGAAGACGCACTGTTCGCCATCCAGTCGCTGGCAAAACCGGCGCCGGAACACAGCATCCGTCTTTGCGAGCTTGCCGAAGACGCCTCACCGATGGACCTGACGGCGCTGCGCATCCAATTTCGGCCGCTGGAGGTGTCAGACGCGCTGAAGACCGGGCTCTTCGACGTCTGGCCGCGCGTGATCGCGACCAGCGCAACGCTCAGCGTGAACGATGACATGGGGTGGTTCCAGGGTCGGGCAGGCGCGATCTCGACCGGACAGCCGTTAATCGTGCAGCAAATCCGCAGCCCTTTTAACTATCCTGCCCAGGTCCTCGTGTACGCACCGCGCGATCCCCGTCTTCGTCCGCAGTACTCGGGCGAGGGAGCAGAGGCCTATGCCACCCGGTTGACCGGAGAGGTCAGGCGCCTCATCGAGGCGAGCAAGGGGCGGGCGTTCGTGCTGTGCACCAGCCGTGCGCGCATGCAGCAACTTCACGAGCGGTTGGAGCCGGTGCTGCCCTATCTGTGCCTGTGCCAGTCGCCGGGCGTCTCGCGCCAGGAACTGGTCGAACGTTTCCAGGCCGATGGACATGCGGTGCTCTTCGGCACGCGCAGTTTCTGGGAGGGAGTCGACATTCCGGGCGAAGCGCTGTCGCTGGTCATCCTGGACAAGATCCCATTCCTGCCGGTCGACGATCCGGTGCTGGAACGGCAGAAGCAACGGGTCATCGAACGGGGCGGCAATTGGTTTGTGGAATTGCAGCTGGGACAGGCGATTCTGACCCTGAGACAGGGCGCGGGCCGCCTCGTGCGCGCCGAGAGGGACCGAGGCGTGATCGCCCTCCTCGACTCGCGCATCCACGAGAAGGATTACGGAGCCAAAATCCTCCGCTCCCTGCCCAACGGCCGGCCGGCGACGCGCTTCGAGGATGTGCAGGCCTTCTTTGCCGGAAGCCCGGCCCCCGCCGGCCCGGTATGAATCGCGCTGCGTGCACGGCCGCTCGTCCTGATCCGCTGGCAGACCACCATCCGTTGTAGGGGCTGGCAGACCACCATCGGTATTAGGGGCGAGTGCGCCAATCCCGTGACCACAGCCATCACGCGTCTCCAGGACGCCGCGGCCATCACCTTGGTGCACTCGCCCACCTCTCGTCGTACCCGGCCTGCGTCCCCCGGGTCAGCCCTCGTCGCCCCTACACCGCCGCGCCGCGCACGACCGCGGCCCCATCTGTCGCGCGGCACACGTACACGCGCGGGATCAGCCCGGTGGCCGAGACGTAGCCCGCGGCCGCGTGCGCGACGAACTCCTCCAGCCCTCCCCCGGCCACCAGCGCGACCGCGCAGCCACCGAAGCCCGCGCCCGTCATGCGCGCCCCCAGGCATGCCCGGTGGGCCTGCGCCACTTCCACGATGATGTTCAGTTCCCGGCTGGAGACCTCGAAGTCGTCCCGCAGGCTCACGTGGCTGGCGTCGAGCAGCCGGCCCAGGGCGGCGGCGTCGCCCGCGGCCATCGCCTCGCACGCCTGCAGCACGCGGTCGTTCTCCGTGATCACGTGCCGCGCGCGGCGGTAGGTCAGCGCGTCGAGCGCTCCCCGCGCTGCCTCGAGCCGGTCCATCGCCACGTCGCGCAGTGCGGCGACGCCCAGGTGCGCGGCCGCAGCTTCACACTGGGCCCGCCGCTCGTTGTAAGCCGAGTCGACGAGCCCGCGCCGGGTGGTCGTGTCGAGCACCACCACGGCCGTTTGGGCGGGCAGCGGCAGCGGCCGGGTCTCCAGCGTGCGGCAGTCGATGAGGAGCGCGTGCTCCGCCACCCCCGCGGCCGAGATCATCTGGTCCATGATCCCGCAGTTCATGCCCACCCACTGGTTCTCGGCCACCTGCGAGACGCGCGCCATGCGTGCTGCATCCCACGGCCAGCCCGCCACCGCGGCAAACGCGCGCGCCACCACCAGCTCCAGCGCGGCCGACGACGAGAGGCCTGCGCCGATCGGCACGTCGCCGGCCAGCACGCCCTCCCAGCCCGAAAGCGCGTAGCCGTGATGCAGCAGCGCCCATACCACCCCGCGCACATAATCGGACCACGAGCCGCGGCGTGGCGCCAGGTCGTCCAGGTCGAAGGAGTCCTGCTCGCCGAAATCGAGCGCGTGGACGATCACCCGGCGGCCCGGTCGCGGCCGCAGTGCGATCCAGCTCGCGCGGTCGATCGCCAGCGGCATCACGAATCCATCGTTATAGTCGGTGTGCTCGCCGATCAGGTTGACGCGGCCCGGCGCGCGCACGACGATCGCCGGCGCCTCGCCGAAGCGCTCCCCAAATGCCTGGTAGACCACTTCTTCAACGGCCATGGGTGCTCCCAACAGTGTTCCGCTCTGGCTGCGTCGTACGCGCGCGTCAGTCGCCGTACCCGTGCGGGTGCGCCAGGTGCCAGCGCCAGGCGCTCTCAATGATCCCTTCGAGATCGGGATGCCGCGGCCGCCAGCCGAGCCCGGCCTGTACCTTGTCGCTGCTCGCGATCAGGATGGCCGGGTCGCCCGCGCGGCGCGGCTGCACCGCGGCCGGGATCGAATGCCCCGTGACGCGCCGCGCGACCTCGATCACCTCGCGCACCGAGTAGCCCGCACCGTTGCCCAGGTTGAAGCGGAGGAACGGAGACCCGGCCAGCCCTTCCAGCGCCAGCACGTGTGCCGTCGCCAGGTCATCGATGTGGATGTAGTCGCGCACGCAGGTGCCATCTGGCGTGGGATAGTCATCGCCGAAGATGGCGATCTGCTGCCGCTGGCCCAAGGCCACCTGCAGCACGAGGGGGATCAGGTGCGTCTCCGGCCGGTGGGCTTCCCCGCGCTCGCCGGACGCGCCTGCAGCATTGAAGTAGCGCAACACCGCCACCCGCAGGCCGTGAATCCGGTGATACCACTCCAGCGCCTGCTCGACCATCAGCTTCGTCGCGCCGTACACACTGGCCGGCCCCACCGGGTCGTCCTCCAGCAGCGGTCCGTCCTTGCTGGCGTACACGCCCGCGGTGGAGGAAAAGACGAAGCGACCCACGCCGTGGGCCACCGCGGCATCGATCAACTGCAGGCTGCCGGTGACGTTATTGCGGAAGAAACGGCCCGGCTCGCGCATCGACTCGCCGGCCTCGATGAAGGCTGCGAAGTGAAGTATGGCATCGAAGCCCGCGTCCTGCAGGACGCCGTCCAGCGCCGCGCGGTCCAGCGTCTCCCCGCGCACGAAGGTGGCGCCGGGCGGCGCCGCCGCCCGGTGCCCACTGGACAGGTTATCCAGCACGGTGACCGCATGCCCTGCGTCCAGCAGCTGCTGCGCGACCGTGCTGCCGATGTAACCGGCGCCGCCGGTGACCAGAACCTTCATCCGGGAATCCTTTCGCGCGTGTCGTTGGGGCTCTTTATAACGCACGCCGGGCACTTCCCGCAACCTGGCCGCTGGCCGGTGAAGGCGTTCTCCTCTCCAGCGTGCGACCCTGTTCGTCCAGGCAATGCCGCCGCGCAGTCTCAGGTCTCAGATCGCCCTAGCCGTTCTTGCCATCTGGCGCGTTTAGTTATACGATATACTGGTTGATGCAGGATCGCTCTCGGGAGGACATGATGCACAAGAAGCTCGTCCTGACCTTCGTCGTTTCGGTGCTCTCGCTACTGTTGCTTGCGACCACTGCCTACGCGGGCGACGGCATCCATGTCGTTCAGGCCGGCGAAACGCTCAACATCATCGCCAGGCGGTACGGGGTGAGCACCACGGCCATCATTCGTGCCAATGGCATCGCCAATCCGAATCTGATCGGGATCGGCCAGCGGCTCATCATTCCGTCGGGCGGTTCGGCGGCCAGCAGCAGCACCGCGAAGCCGGCCGCGGGCACCTACGTCGTACGCTCCGGCGACACCCTGGCAGACATCGCCCGGCGCCTCGGCGTTTCGACGTCAGCACTGGCTGCAGCCAACGGCATCGCGAATCCAAATCGCATCATCGCGGGCATGACACTCCGCGTCCCAGGGTCATCCGGGTCCGCCGGAAGCAGCAGCCCCGCGCCATCCCCAGCCTCGGGCACGCGCTTCGTGGCAAAGATCTCCGCCCAACGCTGCTGGCTGTACCAGGGGGGCGTCCTCGTCGGCGACTGGGCCTGCTCTACCGGCCGCCGCGGCGCGGCCACCATGACCGGCACCTTCAAGGTCCAGTCGAAGTTCCGCAACGCGTACGCGTCCACGTGGGACTTCTACATGCCCTATTGGCTGGGCATCTATTGGGCAGGTTCGATGGAGAACGGGATTCACGGCTTGCCCTACAATTCGAAGACGGGGCGCCAGACCTGGGCCGGCATGGTGGGTACGCGCATCACCTTCGGCTGTATCATGCTCGAAAACGCCCACGCGAAGAAGCTGTGGGAGACCGCTTACATCGGCATGCCCGTCATCGTCCAGCCCTAGCCGACCGGACGGCGTCCGGCACACGAACATCGACCGGTGGCATGGGAGATCCCCCGTGCGGGGGTCCGGGCCTCTGCACCGGATTCGATCCGGCTGCCGTTCTCGTGGTACACTGGGCGCCTGATCGCTGACCCGCCGGCGCTGATGCCGCGGGCAGCGGTCGCGGAGAGCGTCAGTCCAGTGTCTACTCACCTCTTCATCGCACCCGCCGCCGCGGGCAAGACCACATTCGCCCTGGCGCGCGCTCGCGAAGACGGCAGCAACCTCGCCGCAGCTCCACGCATTGTCGTGGCCTCGCATCTGCAGGCCCGCGCCGCGCGTCGCCGCCTGGCCGGGATGGGCGGCGCCATCGGCGTGCGTGTGCTCACCTTCGACCGCCTGTACACCGAGTTGCTGGATGCGACGGGCGGTGTTTATGTCGAGTTAAGCGAACCGGTGCAGTATCGCCTGATCCGCTCGCTGGTCGACACCCTCCCTTTGAGTTACTATGCGGCGCTGGTCGACCGCCCCGGTTTCGTCCAGGTGCTTGGAGGGCTGATCGCTGAGCTGAAGGCTGCCAGGGTGCACCCCGACGACTTCACGGCTGCCGTGGCCGCGCTGGGCGACGAGCCGCGGCTGGCCGAGCTAGGCATGACCTACGCCTCGTACCAGGCGCGACTGCAGGCGCATGGCTGGGCCGATCGCGCCGGGCTCGGCTGGCTCGCGCTCGAGGCGCTCGCTGCGGATACGAACCGGGTTGCGCGCGACTGGCCGCTGTTGATCGTCGACGGCTTCGATAGCTTCACACCGATCCAGATCGCCGTCCTCAAGGCCCTGGCCGGCCGCGTGGGCGAACTGATCGTGACCCTGACCGGAGAACTGGTCGCCGCGCCGTCCAGCCCACCGCTCAAGCGATTCGCCAGGACCCGCGTCCTCCTGGAACAGACACTTGGCGTGAGGGCGGAGCGGGCGCCGTTCGCAGACCCCCCGCCGGGCGGGGTGACCCCACCCTCACGTGCCCCTGCCCTGGCGCACCTCGCGCGCGGGCTGGTGCGCCCCGCGCGCGAGCGGATGGCGGCCGGCTGCGCGATCGAGTTGGCCGAGGCGCCCGACCGGGCCGGCGAGGTGCGCGCCGCACTGCGCTGGCTGAAGGCGCGCATCGTGCTCGACGGCTGCCGCCCCGGCGAGGTCGCGCTCCTCGCGCGCACATTGACGCCCTATCGTCCGTTCGTCCAGCAGATCGCCCGGGAGTTCGGGCTGCCCATCCGCCCGGTGGACGGCCTGCCGCTGCGCGAGAACCCGGCCGTGGCGGCGCTGCTCGGGCTCCTGCGTGCCGCCCCGCCCGATGGGGACGCCGGCGCCGGCCTCTCCCGTCGCGACGTCATCGACGCCTGGCGCTCGCCTTACTTCGATTGGTCCGCGTTCGAACGGAGCGATGCCGACGCGCTGGATGCGGTGGCGCGCTGGGGGCGCGTGATGGGTGGTCGGGCCCACTGGGACGAGGCCTTCGAGCGCGTCGAAGGGCTGGCTGCCGCGCCCTCGGAGGACGAGGAGCGCGGGGTGCCGGCCGGGCTGCCGCGCGGCGATTTGGCGCGCACGCTGCACGCCAAATTCGAGCGCTTCGTGGCGCAGATCACTCCGCCGGGCGCGGCAAAGAACTCCTTCCGGGAATTCGTCCGCTGGCTGGAGACCCTCATCGGCGCAGACGACGCAGGTTCGGGCGGTGGGCCCGCCATGGCGGATGATGACGGGTCGCTACGGGTCGTCGCGCAGGTGCGTGGCGGAGATCCCGACTCGGCCGAGCGGGACGTCGCCGCCCTCGCCGGCCTCAAGGATGTATTGCGCGGCCTGGTGTGGGCCGAAGAGGCACTGGACACACCGCCCGTCACCTTCGCCCGTTTCGTCACCGAGCTGGCCGGCGCAGTCGACGCAGGATCGTACCAACTGCCCATGCGCGCCGACCGCGAGGAGGTGCTGGTCGCAGATGTCGTGCGCGCCCGCGGCGTACCGTTCCGCGCGGTCGCGGTGCTGGGGCTGGCGGAAGGCGAGTTCCCCGCGACGCTCGGCGAGGATCCCTTCCTGCGCGATGCGGACCGACGCCGGCTGCGGGAAGGCCCATTCGGCCTGCCGCTGGAGCCCTCCACCGAGGGAGCTGAAGCGGAGTTCTTCTACGAGGCGGCCACCCGGCCCAGCGAAATGCTCCTGCTCACGCGGCCGCGGTTGGCCGACAACGGCGCGCCATGGCAGGCATCCCCCTTCTGGGAGGACGTGCGCCGCTTGATCTCTGGCGAACCCGCCCGGGGCACAGGCGAGGCCGCGCCACTGCCGCACGAAGCGGCATCGTGGTCCGAACTGCTCGAGGGCCTCGGCAGGTATGATGGCTACACGCAAGTGCGTCGCTGGGCCGAACAGGCTGAATCGTCCCGGCTCGATGCGCTGGATTTTGCCGCCCGCATCCTCGCCCAACGCACCACGCGGCCGGCCGCCGGACCCTTCGACGGCGACCTGGCCGACCTCGCCCACGTATTCGCCAGGCACTTCGGCGCGGGCCACACCTGGAGCGCCAGCCGGCTGGAGTCCTATCGCAGCTGCCCGTTCTCGTTCTTCGTGGGCAGCGTGCTCGGACTGGAGCCACGTGAGGAACCCGCCGAGGGTCTGAACGTGCGCCAGATAGGCAACATCTACCACCACATCTTCGAGCGGCTTTACCGCGAGGCCACGGACCCGGCCGATCTGGACGCACTGCTTGCGCGCCTGCCCGCAGTGGCGGCCGAGGTGCTTGACGCCGCGCCCCGGGTTGAAGGCTTCCGAGCGACCGCCTGGTGGTCGCAGACCCGCGCAGAGATCGCGGAGGACGTGCGTCGCTCGGTCGTGGCCCTGGCAGGCCTGCCGGGCGACTTCGTGCCCCTGGCGCAGGAAGCAGGCTTCTTCAAGGAGCACTGCCTGACTGTAACCGACGGCGATGATGTGTTCCGCGTGCACGGCCTGATCGACCGCATCGATCGCCGTCCCGCATCGACCGACGCAGAGTCAGCCGGCGCGGGCCCAGGCCTGCGCATCATCGACTACAAGACCGGAGGGCCATGGGCCTTCAAGCCGGCCGCCGTGATTGACGGGAAGAAGCTGCAGCTGCCGCTCTACGCGCTGGCTGCAGAGCGTGCGCTGGGCCTCGGCACAGTCGTCGACGGCTTCTACTGGCACGTGCGGCACGCGGAGGCGAGCGAATTCACCCTGGCCACCTTCGAGGGCGGACCGGACGGCGCCAGGGCGACGGCACTGGCCTACGCCTGGGTGGTCGTGCGCGATGCGCGCGCGGGCCACTTCTCGCCGCATCCGCCGAATGACGGCTGCCCGGACTACTGCCCCGCGGCCGCGTTCTGTTGGCACTTTCGGCCGCGGCGATGAGACGGCGGATTGAAGATTGCGGACCGAGGGTGTCGCGGTTGCAGGTTGAAGGTTGAATGTCGCAGCGTCCTGAGCGGAGCGAACGCAGTGAGCGCAGTCGAAGGACCAGCATCCGGTATCCAGCCTCCAGCATCCGGCATCCAGGCCAGGGGGTAACGGTTACGTGAACGGCGAGATGCATCCGATCGTGGCGGCGATGGGTCCCAGCGCGGAACAGAGGCCTGCGATCGCGGCCAACGGCTGCGACGTGGTGGTGACCGCGGGCGCGGGCACCGGCAAGACCCTCACCCTGGTCGCCCGCTACCTGGCCCTGCTGGCCGGCGGCTGCCCCCTCCGTGGCGCCATTGCCATCACCTTCACCGAGAAGGCTGCGCGCGAGATGAGGAACCGGGTGCGCGATGAGGTCCGTCGCTACCTGGAGGATACGGCGCTCGATGCGGCCGAGCGCGAGCGCTGGGCCGCAATCTACAGCGGCCTCGATGCCGCGCGCATCAGCACGATCCACGGCCTGTGCGCGGAGATCCTGCACGCGCATCCGGCCGAGGCGCAGGTGGACCCCCGCTTCGGCATGTTGGATGAGGGCCAGGGCAATCTCCTGCGGCGGCAGGCCGTCGATGCGGCGCTGGCCAGGGCCTCGGAGCTGGCTGAGCTGGCGCCTTTGTTCGCATTGCTGGGTGAGAACGGACTGCACGACACACTCGATACCCTGCTCAGGGCGCGGCTGGACGCCGAGGCGGTGTTCGCCTCATTGCACCGCGACGTGCTGGCACAGTGGCGCGCCGCGCTGGCCGATCGACAAACCACGGCGCTGGCCGGGCTGCGCGCCAGGCCGGACTGGCAGGATGCCGCCGCCCTCGTTCTCGACTGCAGAGCCTCCCAGGCGGAGGACCTGCTGGAGGTCCAGCGGCAAGCGGCAGCCGCTGCACTGGCGGAGGCAGGCGCGGCGAGTGATCTGTGCGATTGCCTGTCTGCGTTGAGCCGGCTGATCGGCATCTCACTCAGAGGCGGCCGCGCGGCCGCGTGGCCGGGCGGCAAGGAGCAGGTCGCGGCCGTCAAAGCCGCGCTCGCGGCCTTGCGCGATCTCTGGAAGGCCGAACCGATCCTGCAACTGGCACTCACACCGCAGGATGAGCTGCAGGCTGCGGCCATGCCTGCGCTGCACGACTGCTTCCGGTTCGCCTGCGACCGCTACGCTGCGATGAAGCGCGAGCGCAACGTGCTGGACTTCGACGACCTGGAAGACGGCGCACTTGCGCTCCTGGAGACGAGTGCTGCAGTCCGATCGCGGTGGTATTCCGAGACCGCTGCGCTGCTGGTCGATGAGTTCCAGGACACCAACGACCGCCAACGCCGGCTGGTGCGCTGCCTCAACGGTGATGCGGGCAAGCTCTTCATCGTCGGCGACGCGAAGCAGTCGATCTACGGGTTCCGCGGCGCGGACGTGACCGTGTTTCGCGCCGAGCGGGAGGCCATCGCTCAGGCCGGCGGCACGGTTGTCTCCCTGGACACCTCCTATCGCGGCCATCGCGACCTGGTCGCCGGGCTGAACGATCTCCTTCGGCCGGTCCTGGGCGAGTCGGCCGATCCGGCACGTCCATGGGTCGAGCCGTTCGCCGCCCTGCGCCACAGCCGCGAGTCAGCCGGGCCCGGCTTCGCCCTGCCCTTCATCGAGATGCTCCTGGCATTGGGCTCAAAGAGCGACGGCGGGCTGGCGCGGGCCGCCGATGCGTTGGCGGCCCGCCTCGCGGCGCTCGTCGGGAGCGGACATGTGCAGGTCGAGGAGAAGGGCGGCCGGCGCGCGCTGGGCTACGGCGACGTGGCCATCCTCTGCCGCGCGTCCAACTCCTTCGCCGAATACGAGAACGCGCTGGAGCGCGCCGTCATACCGTTCCTCACTGTGGCCGGCCGCGGCTTCTATGGCCGCCCGGAGATTCGCGACCTGCTCAACGCGCTCACAGCGCTGGTGGATCCGGCGGACGACCTCGCTCTGGCCGGGCTGCTTCGCTCACCCGCCTTCGGCATCTCAGATGCCGGGCTCTACCGGCTGGTCGAGGCGGGACGGGGCGCGTCCACGGCCCCCGGCGAAAGGGTCGGCGATGCACTGCCCGCGCCCGATTCGCCCGTGCCCCTGTGGGACGCGCTCCGCACCGTTGGCCCGCGCCTGCCGGGTGCTGACGGCTCCCGCGCCGCCCGCGCGGCCGCGATGCTCCGCGATCTGCATGCCTCGGCCGGCCGTACGCCGGTGGCCGACCTGCTCAAGGCATTCCTCGATGCCACGGCCTACCGGGCCGCGCTGATCGCCGCGGGGCAGACGCGCGCAGCGCGTAACGTGAGCAAGCTGCTGGCCGATGCGCATGCCAGCGGCCTGGTCAGCGTGGGCGAGTTCCTGGCATACGCGAAGGAGTTGCGGGACAGCGGCGCGCGGGAGGGCGAGGCGCGCGCCACGGCCGACGGCGCGGTTCAGATCATGAGTGTCCACGCCGCCAAGGGGCTGGAGTTCCCGGTGGTCGTCATCGGCGACGCCACCTATGCTCCACCGGTACGCGATCGCGTGTTGCTTGACCCCGCGCTGGGCGTGCTTCTGCCGCAAAAGGACGGAGACGGGCAACGCCCCGCCATCTATCACCTCGGCAAGCTCAGCGCCGCAGACCGGGAAGCCGCCGAGTCGGACCGCATTCTTTACGTCGCGGCCACCCGCGCGCGGGAAATGCTGATCGTCAGCGGGTGCATTACGTGCAATCGTGACGGCGTCGCCGGCGCACTGCGCGGCTGGCTGGGCCGGCTGGCTGGGCCCTCGTGCCTTGGACTGACGGGCTGCGAGGTGGCGGTGGATCCGGGCGATCCGCAGCCGCGTCACCTCGACCTGCAGGCCGGCGCCACCACCGTCGCCTGTCACATCTGCGGCCAGGGTTGGACGGGCGCGCCTGCGGCGTTTCCCGCAGCGGCGCTGCGGGAAACGCCGCAGAATGTTGCCATGCCACTGCCGCCGCCGCTGCTGGCGCCGGTAATGCCCGGTGTGGTCCGCACAGACAGCCGGGCGGCCGAACAGGAGCGTGATCCCGGCCAGCGCGTATGGCGCGTCGTACCAGCCGCCGTGCGGCCGCATGCCCCCGCGTGGGTCATCGGCAAGCTCGTGCATGCCGCGCTCGCCCTCTGGCGTTTCGGCGACGACGGCGGTGCATTCGAGCGCTGGATCGAAGCACGCGGCCGGAGCTACGGCCTGGCAGACGCGCATCAACTGCAGGACGCGGTGAGTCGCACCCGGCTGCTTCTGCGGCGTTTTCAGGCGCATGATC
>CAZMIS010000041.1:3095-17021 GCA_964566325.1 uncultured Anaerolineales bacterium | reverse complement strand
AGCCCATACGTAGCCGTCTCGCCGTTATCGCCTGCCCCAAAACTGAAATGCACTCTTCCAAAATATCTGGTAATGATTGCAGGGGGGTTGCATTTGTAAGGGTTGTAGAGACGTTGCATGCCGGTGAGGTTGTAGAGACGTTGCATGCAACGTCTCTACAGGTCGTTAGCGCTGCAGCAGGTTGCCGGCCTCGATGACCGCATTCTCGATCCAGCGTTCCTCGGGCCAATCGGGCGCGGCCACCCAGCGCAGCCGTGGATCGTGCGGGGGCAACAGCACGATGGGCGCCTGGCTCTCTGCCAGCGCCTTCACCACGTCCAACGCCAGCGCGCCACCCGCGCCGCTCGGCAGAAGGAGGTCCGACGGCGCGAACACGCCCGCCGCGCGTGCCAGCACATCCTCCGGCGGCGCCTTCTCCGCCTCGCCCAGCGCTGCGAACATGGCCACGTGCGCCTCCGCCGTCAGCCCGACCGGCCACAGCAGCGCGTCCGGATAGGCCCGGCGCAGCGCCGCGGCCAGCGGCGCCCCCCAGCGGCCATCGCCGCCGTCGATCACCACGAGCGGGCGGGCCTCCTGGGGGAGGGGCGCGGGGCCAACGGCGGCCTGTGGGGCGGGCGCGGAGCCAACGACCGCTTGCTGCGCGGGCCCGAAGCCGGCCTGTGCAGCCAGGGGCGCCAGGTCCTCGCGGTTCAGCTGGAAGTGCGACCCGGCCGCGGTCCTCGCGCCGGCAGCCTCGGCCGCCTGCGCGACGGAAGCGGCGGCGCCTGCGGCGGGCGCCCATGTGGATGCGGCGGCCGCCGTAGCAGCCGCCACGACGGGCGCGACAACGGGCATGGCGACGGGTGCGACAGCCGCCGCGGGCGCCGGCGGGGCCGAAAGGGCCGCGCGCTGCAGGGAGCGCAGATCCCCGCGCAGGGTCAGCCAGTGGATCAGCGTCCAGATCAGTGCGACGAGCGCCGCGGCCAGCGCGCCCGCAACCGCGGCCCGCACGCCGCCCAGCGCGCCCGCGGCGCGCCAGTTGAGCGCCAGGTATGCGCCGAAGCCGGCTGCGGCCACCACCACAACGGAGCCCGCGACCATCACGCCCACCAGGTAGGAGCGCCGCGCGCGAGAGCCGCGTTCCGCGGGGTTCCCGCGCACGCGCGCCTGCTGTGCCCACCAGTGCCCCCACCAGGCAGGTGCGCCGACCAACAGCGCCGCGGCTGCGTTGGCGAACCGCTGCACCCACTGCGCCGCCGTGGCGCTGCTGGCGTCGGAGGCGAGAAACACCTGCAGGATCAGCCGGACGAACTCCGTCAGGCCGTACCAGAAGGCCACGAGGGTCGCGGCCGTCAGGAAATACATGACGACGCGGCGTATCGCCGCGGTGCGTGGCTGTTCGCCGCCCCACTCGGCATCGTAGCGCGCGCCGCCCGCGGATCGGGTCCACACGATCGCCGCGACGGGGAGGTAGGCCAGCGCCCAGCGCCAGTCGAACACCCCCAGGAGCGGCTGCCCGGCCGCGCCCTCCGGCCGCCCGATCGCGCGCAGGATCACCTGCGCGACCAGGTAGCCAAAAGTGACCAGGGTCACCAAAGTGGCCACTGCGATGCCCGCGTAGCGCAGCAGCACCCGGCTCACGTCTTTCGTCTCCGCGACCGGGTTGGTGGCCGCCGCGCGATTGGCCATGCGCCAGGCCAGGCCGGCCAGGGGCAGGCCGGCGATCAGCGCGGCCGCGGCGCCCGCTGCAGCGGGATGCCAGGCCGTGTCGCCGCTGAGCGGCGTCAGGATGAAGCGGATGCCTGCGCGGATAAGCTCGGCCGCGCCCCCGGCCGCAAGGAGGCCGCCCATCAAGGCCGCAGCATAGGTGTACAGGCGGCGCCAGCGGGCAGCCGGGCCGCGCTCGCGGCCGAAATCATCGTCGCGGCCGGCCTCGTATCGCATGAAGAGCCAGTAGGCGAGCGCCAGGAGCGCGCCGGCGGCCATCGCCGCGGGCACGGCCATGCCGGTGCGCACGCCGCTGGCGCCACCGTCGAGCAACGACCGGATCAGCTCACGCAGGGTCCACACCACGGAGAACACGAGGACGGCCAGCGCGACGAGGCGCCCGCCATAGAGATAGGCCTTGCGCGACGACAATGCACGCGCGGCCGCGCCGCTCATCGTCAGGGGGCGCGCCTCACGGTTCGCCAGCACGTGGTGGAAAAGCCACGTTGCCAGGCCCAGCAGGCCCAGGATCAGCCAGGGCAGCGCCGGCGTGGCCAGCAGCCCGGCGGGCGGTTCGACCTGCAACAGGGAGCTCACCTGGCCGCCGACGGTTCGCCACGCAAAGGAAACCAGGCCTGCCAGCGAGGCGATCAGCCCGAACAGGGCTGCCGTGTAGAGATAAATACGACGGCCACGGCTCATGATGGCGTCCTCCTGTCACCGATACAAAACACACATTCTTCAACAAAACGAGGGAACTTGAGGATAAGTTCCCTCGCAGCGCTACACGCAGTATACCCCAATCCGTCGCAGGGGCGCACCTGCGTGATGGGAGCCGACACATGACCATCGTGTAGGGGCGCACCTGCGTGTGCGCCCCCGTCGATATGTGCGCCCCCGCCACATGGGGGCCGACACATAGGTCGGGGGCCGACGGGTCGGCCCCTACGATACCACCGTGTAGGGGCGCACCTGCGTGTGCGCCCCCGTCGACATGTGCGCCCCGCCACATGGGGGCCGACACACAGGTCGGGGCCCGACCCGTCGACCCCTACGACACCATCGTGTAGGGGCGCACCTGCGTGTGCGCCCCCGTCGATATGTGCGCCCCGCCACATGGGGGCCGACACACAGGTCGGGGGCCGACACACAGGTCGGCCCCTACGGTACCATCGTGTGGGGGCGCACCTGCGTGCGCGCCGTCACGACGCGGCGATCCACGCCTCCGACAACACCTCGGCCTGCTCCAGAACCGTCTGCGTGGCCTTCGCCTGCTTGTCCGGCGGATAGCCGTACTTGCGCAGGATGCGCTTTACGTACACGCGCAGCTGGGCGCGCACGTTCTCCCGCAGCGTCCAGTCGATCGTCACGTTCTTGCGCACGGTGGCCACCAGTTCACGCGCGATGGTCTTGAGCGTCTCATCGCCGAGCACCTGCACCGCGCTGTCGTTCGTCTCCAGCGCATCGTAGAAGGCGAGCTCGTCCTCGCTCAACCCGATCTGCTCGCCGCGCACGTTGGCCTCGCGCAGCTCCTTCGCCAGCGCGATCAGCTCCTCGATGACCTGGATCGTATCCGCAGGATGCGCGTTGTACCGCGCGACGGCCTGTTCCAGCATCTCGGAAAACCGCCGAGCCTGCACGACGTTGCGCTTCGCCCGCGTCCGGATCTCCCCCTTGAGCAGCTTCTGCAGCAGCTCGACGGCCAGGTTGCGTTGGGGCATGTCGCGCACCTCGGCCAGGAACTCCTCCGACAGGATGGAGATGTCGGGCCTCCGAAGGCCTGCGGACGCAAAGATGTCGAGCACCTCCCCGGGCACGATGGCCCGGGAGATGATCTGCCGGATCGCGTGGTCCAGTTGTTCGTCGGTCTTGCTTCCGTCGGATACGCCCTTGGCCAGCACCGAGCGCACGGCCTGGAAGAAGCCGACGTCGTCGCGGATGCGCAGCGTCTCCTCGTGCGGCACCGCGAGCGCGAACGCCAGTGAAAGCTCGGTCACCGCCTGCAACAGCCGTGCCTTGCCGTCGCGCAGCGCCAGGATGTGCTCCTGCGCCGCGGGCAGCAGCGACAGCCGCTGCTGCGGCGTGCCCGTGATCCAACGTGCCCACGAGAAGCCGTGGAACAGCCCGCAGCAGATCTCGTACTTCTCCAGCATCACGGACACGGCCTCGGCCTGGTCGATCGCGGTCTTGCCCGTGCCGCCGCTCTCGGTGTACGTGGCCAGCGCCTTCTTCAGCTCGTCGGCCAGGCCCAGGTAATCCACCACCAGCCCGCCCGGCTTGTCCTTGAACACGCGGTTGACGCGGGCGATGGTCTGCATCAGCCCGTGCCCGCGCATCGGTTTGTCCACGTACATGGTGTGCAGGCTGGGCGCATCGAAGCCGGTGAGCCACATGTCGCGGACGATCACGATCCTGAACGGGTCCTGCGGGTCGCGGAAGCGCTGCGCCAGCACCTCGCGGCGCGGCTTGTTGCGGATGTGCGGCTGCCATTCCAGCGGGTCGGTGGCCGAGCCCGTCATGACGACCTTCAGGCGCCCCTGGCTGTCGGCGTCACGGACGGTGCCGTCGGGGGCGCCTTCCATGCCGGCCCCGTCGCTGACGGGCCCCTGCCACTCGGGGCGCAGCGCCACGATCTCCCGGTACAGCTCGACGCAGATGCGCCGGCTCATGCAGACCACCATGGCCTTGCCGTCCATCGCGGCCAGGCGGCTTTCGAAGTGATCCACCAGGTCGCGGGCGATCAGCCGGATTCGGCTCTCCGAGCCGACGACCGCCTCGAGCTGCGCCCACTTGCTCTTGAGCTTCTCCTTGCGCTCGACCTCCTCGCCCTCGGTCGCCTCCTCGAACTCGGGGTCGATCCTCGGGCGCTCGGAATCCTTCAGCGCCAGCTTCGCCAGCCGGCTCTCGTAGTAGATCGGCACGGTCGCGCCGTCGACCACGGCGCGCTGGATGTCGTAGATGCTGATGTAGTCGCCGAAGACCGCGCGCGTGTTGGCGTCGGCCTGCTCGATCGGCGTGCCGGTGAACCCGATGAACGAGGCGTTGGGCAGCGCATCGCGCATATGGCGCGCGAAGCCGTCGATGAAGTCGTACTGGCTCCGGTGGGCCTCGTCCGCGATCACCACGATGTTGCCCCGGTTGGAAAGGATGGGCGCCGCGGGCGACGGGCGACCATCGCCCTCGAACATGAATTTCTGGATCGTGGTGAACACCACGCCGCCCGACGCGACCGCCAGCTTCGCGCGCAGGTCCGCGCGGCTGGCCGCCTGCGCCGGCGGCTGGCGGAGCAGGTCGCTGCAGCGCGCGAACGTGCCGAAGAGCTGGTCGTCCAGGTCGTTGCGGTCCGTCAGCACGACGATCGTGGGGTTCTCCATCCGGGGGTGCAGGATCACGCGGCCGGCGTAGAAGGCCATGGTCAGGCTCTTGCCCGAGCCCTGCGTGTGCCACACCACGCCCACGCGGCGGTCGCCGGCCTCCCCGCCGGGCTTGCGGCCCGCCTCGTAGCGGCCAGGCTCCTCGGCGACGCGGCCGGCCCTGGCCGCGCGCAGCGTCTCCTCAACTGCGACGTTCACCGCGTGGAACTGGTGGTAGCCCGCCATCTTCTTGGTGAGCTTGCCGCCCCCCGCATCCTCGAACACGATGAAATACCGCAGCAGGTCGAGGAACCGGCGCTGCTCGAAGACCCCCTCGAGCACCACCTGTAGCTCCGGCATGCTGGCCGGCGCGTCCTCGCGCCCGGTGATCGTGCGCCACGGCTTGAACCACTCCGGCCCCGCGGCCAGCGCCCCGATGCGCGCCTGCACCCCGTCGGAGATCACCAGCGCAGCATTGGTCGCGAACAGCGCGGGGATCTGCGCCTGGTAGGTCTGCAGCTGTTGGTAGGCGCTCCAGACGGTGGCATTCTCGTCCGCCGGGTTCTTCAGCTCGATGACCGTCATCGGCAGCCCGTTCACGAAGAGCACCACGTCCGGTCGCCGCGTGTGCTGCCCCTCGCACACCGTGAACTGGTTCACCGCCACCCAGTCGTTGTTCTTCGACAGGTCGAAGTCGACCAGGCGGGCCTGCGCGCCCGCGATCGAGCCGTCCTTGCGCCGGTATTCCACCGTCACGCCGTCGACCAGCATCCGATGCACCAGCCGGTTGCGCTCCACCAGCGAGGCCGCGTCGACGCGCGTCAGCTTGCGGAACGCGTCCTCCTGCGCCTCCTGCGGCAGGTTGGGGTTCAACCGCGCGATCGCTGCCCGCAGCCGCCCCTCAAGGATCGTGTCGCGGTAGCGCGGATCGCTACGCTCCGCCGCGGGCATGCCGGCCGCGATCTCCGGGCCGTGAAGGACCGTGTAGCCCAGCTCCGCCAGCCACGCGAGCGCCGCGTCCTCGACGACCGATTCGGTGAAGTGTGCGGTCATGGCCTCTTCCCCGTGGGCGCGAACACCGCCGGGTTATCCCGATCCAACGCCCAGCGTGCCGGATTCTCGTCGATGTAGCGCCGGATCGCGTCCAGTTCCACCTCGTTGCGGACGACGTGTTCGTAGTAGTTCCGCTGCCACAACCTGCCGGGGAAGGGCAGCCATCCCATCGCCTTGACCCCGCGGATGTAATCGTTCGTCGTCATCGTCTTGAACCATTGCACGATCGTCGGTATGGACGCACGGTTCTGTAGGGGCGCACCTGCGTGTGTGCCATCGTCGTGTAGGGGCGCACCTGCGTGTGCGCCCTTTGTTGCGATACCGACATCTGTTACGGGGCCGACACATAGGTCGGCCCCTACGACGTACACGTCATCGTCGTGTAGGGGCGCACCTGCGTGTGCGCCCTCTGTTGCGGTACCGACATCTGTTACGGGGCCGACACATAGGTCGGCCCCTACGACGTGCACGTCATCGTCGTGTAGGGGCGCACCTGCGTGTACACCCCCGTCATCGCGTGCGCCACCATCGCGCGGCACGACAAGGACAATACCATGAAAATGGTTCGGCATCACCACGAACGCATCCGGAATCACGTGCGGAAATCTCGCCCCCAATTCATTCCACCACCGTTCCGCCATGCGCCCCGCCTCGTTCAGCACCATCTCGCCCGACGGCGCCACCTCGCCGAACAGGCATTCGCGCCCCTGCGTGCAGAGGGTGACGAAATACGCGCCGTCCTGCGCGTAATCGTAACCCGGCAGGCGCAGCGAACGGCGATGATGGGTGTTTGGATCGTGGGCCATTATGTCACCTGAATTGAGATGAACCGCTCCGCATCCCCTACGCGCATCTCCCCCGAGATCAGCTTCGTCAGCAGCGCGTCGCGCAGCGCGCAGATTGATCTGCCCCCGTTGTGAGTACCACTTGACGTGTTAGTGTTCGATGCTCCATTCAATGATATGTATGGTTGCCGCGTCAAATCCTGCACTATCCCTGTACCTCGACCACGGTCCCCGCATGCCAGGCGGCGATAGCTAGCAAGCCTCCACCGGGCGCATATGCGATCTGCGCTGCGTACGGCACTTGCCACTCGGTTAGCACCTTGAGTGCAGGCCACGTGTACTGCACCACACGGTCCTCGTGAACCGATGCGAGCCGGGACATGTTTGGCGACCAAGCAACGGCTCCCAGACTGCTCTTTGGTCCTGCTTCGACGGCTGCTATCTCCAATCCATCTTGGAGTTGAATCACGGATAGCCTGGAAGGGGGCCTTCCGTGGGTAAAAGCAAGAAACTTGCCGTCCGGCGATAGGGCAGTTGAGCGAACAGATTCTGAGCTAAGCGGTTGCTCGAATAACGGCCCATCACGGAACGGCCACCGCCAGACGGAACAGTAGCCGTTTTGTGGGGCACTATTCGGGGTGGTTACCTTCATCGCATGTACCACGAGCCATTGGGTGCCATCGACAGTTCTATGAACCGCGGTGATCATCTCACCTGGGTACTCTCGCGCAAACACGATGGCTCCAGAGTCCGCCTGCCTCACGCGAAGCCAGCCCGACCATGAGCCATCCACAATTTCCAAGCCATCTGACGAGAATTCTAGCCCTGAGCCCTCTCCGTCGTCGGCGTTGGCGAAGTTGCAGCTAGGTGCGCCAGTAGCGACATCCAGAAGGAGAATCGTACCGGACGTGTTCTTGACGGCTATGTACGATCCGTCGGGCGAGAAGGCCACCGATGCTGGGTGCGAAAGCGGATGCGTCCGCCACACCTTAGTCCGTGTGCCAAGGTCCCACACCAAAACATCTCGCCCTGCCACTCCAAGTCGCCGCCCATCGCTGGAGAAGCCAACTGCGTAGCTGACGCCAATTCGTAGCGACTTCAATGGTCACCAACCAATGCGACGAGCCTTGCCGTGTTATTCATACTGTGCCTCATTGCCTGCTCGCTTCCCTTCGCGACGCCACTTCCAGACCGCTGTCTTTCGACTCCGAGGACTGGGGACAGGTCGGTTTTAGATTGTACCAGAGACCGGATAGACGCCAAGCGGCTGCGAACTCGGCAGGTGTTTGATAGCGCAAGCTGCTATGTGGCCGTTCATGGTTGTAGCTGTGCCGCCACATCTCGACAATGGTTGCGGCCTCGGCCAGGCTGTAGAACACCTCCGTGTTGAGGCATTCGTCGCGGAACTTGCCGTTAAAGCTCTCCCCGTACGCATTCTGCCAGGGACTACCCGGCGCGATGTAGTGCATCTGCACCTCACGCTGCTTGAGCCAACCTTGAATCGCTTTGGCGATGAACTCCGGCCCGTTGTCACTGCGCAAGAATTCGGGCACACCGCGCTCTATGAAGACCTGGCTCAACACCTCGATCACAGCTTGCGCAGGCAACCGGCGCTCGGCTTTGATCGCGAGGCACTCCCGAGTGAACTCGTCCACCAAGATCAAGAACTTCAGCGTCCGGCTGTCAGACGTCGTGTCAAAGACGAAGTCGTAGGTCCAGACGTGATTCGGATGTGTTGCCTCCTGCGGGACAGAGCCGGGATGCTGGCTGCGCTTGCGCTTCCGACGGACGGGGCATTGCAGACCGATCTGCTTCCAGAGCCGATGCACGCGCTTGTGATTGACCTTCAATTGGTCGCGTCGCAGCAAAGCCAACGCTCGCCGGTAGCCATAGCGCTTGTGACGCCGGGCAATCTCCCGCAACCGCTCGACCAGCTCGCTGTTCTCGCGCGGATGCGCTTGATAGCGTAGTCCCGATCTGCTCACCCTAACTAGCACGCAGCTACGACGCTCTGACAGCCCGCGCTCCTTCAAGAAGCTGACTGCCGCTCGTCGCAGCTCCGTGCTTACCATTTTTTTGCGAGCAACTCCTTGAGCGCATCCACCTCCAGGTCCCGCTCGGCCAGGAGCCGTTTCAGTCGGGCGTTCTCGCTCGTCAGTTCCTTGAGGCGTTGGACGTCGCTTGTGTCCATCCCCCCGTACTTGCGTCGCCATCGGTAGAACGTCTGCTCAACGACGCCGTACTCGCGGCACAGGTCCGCGATACGCTTTTCACCCTTTTCCGCTTCGCGCAAGATGCCGACGATCTTTTCCTCCGAAAACCGCTCCTGCTTCACCTAGAACCTCCCGTATTGGCTGAGATTCTAACACATCAGGTGGCGCGAATTTCGGGGGGCATGTCAAGATAATGTCTTTGGTGATGATTTCGCTACGGCCCCTTACTGGTAATCCTTGTTCCTGGCCATGAAGAGCTCCACCTCTTTGACAGGAATGACTGGATCGAGCCTTGACGCAATCTCATCGTCAAACACCAACGCCGGATCCATGGCCTCCTTCAGTTCTTGAGACGATATCCATTCGTTGTTCCATACTTGCACGGTCTTGCCCTGCACGAGATGGCAAAGGGGCTCACCGAAACTCATATCGCTAGCGAACGGCAAACTAATCCGTTGTAACCAGATCTCCATGTGCCCGGTATTGGGTATATGAGAGAACTTCGTCGCAATCTTTGAGATGACATCCCTTTTCTCCTCCTCGCTTTCGAGAAAGCACAGAAGCTTGCTGAGAATGGCTGAACAGACCGGATATGTGCGTGGATTGCGATAGGCAATATCGACAGTGATACTGATCAATGATAGTGGATTCTGAATTGTTCTGCGCCGCATCAGGCGCTTATGGTAATCAGCCAGAGCGACTGATAGACTTCCCGAATTGGGATACTTCGACGTATGACCATGAATGATTAGTAGATGCTTCTGGAGGTTTGGGTCGCTGTGTCTCGAGCTTATCCAGGCACGCTTGTCCGCCTTGATTGACTCGCTGACCACCTGATCGGATGTCGCAGTCTTGTTGGCATTGAGCTTCATCCCAAGGTCAATCAGGACCTCCGTGAGGCACTTTAGGATTCTCTCCCCTTCCTGTGGGTTGTTCACGAAGATGCGATAGTCGTCTCGGTAACGAAGAATCCTGTAGTCCGTGCCGATGTGGCCATCAAGTTTCTTGGCGAGCTCCAAATCGGCGTAGCCCAGTACCATTTCGGCAATAATATCCATCAACACTGACCCTTGCGGGATGCCATTTGTCTGTCCTTGATTCATATCTCCTAGATAGCCATCGATTCCGTTCCCCAAGAGTTCATACCTTCTCCTATTTGCCTTTGCAGGTCCTTTTTCATGAAGCGACCATGCGACGGTATGTGTGTAGATGGAACCGTAGCAGTCGGAGATATCCGCGTGAATGGTGTACTCATATTCCAGCGCCAACTCGATAGACTTTTGCTCGATCTCACGCCACCAATACGAGACCTGTGCTGCAGTATCGCTCTCTTCGGTCGATGACTGTACCGGAATGCTGAGACACATGATTTTGTCTGCACCTGCAAATCGAACAAACCGATTGCAGATATCCTTCCAGTTGTCCGATCTGGTCATGTGACGAACTAGAGAGACGTACAGAGCTGGATGGATAAGTTGCAGAGGACGCCACGCGTATCGGCCGTCTTTGTTATTCAGTATAGGATGGTTGACTCCGTCATGTTTGCGCGATTTCTCCGTCCAATTGGACGTCAGAGCCCCACTGTCATAGGCCTTACTAACGCTCGCTAGCAGGGTATCGAAACGAAAATACGGAGGTAGATCGATACGACAGTAGCTCTCTTGCTTGAGTAGAAACGCAGCTGCTTCATCGCAGGTCAGTTCGAGCATCGATCGCGATGCGGGCATGTCCACTTCTGTATCGGAATCTGAGATGCTCATTCCGCCTTACCTTTGTATTTGAGTGCCATTCAAGCCCCCAGGTCTCTCACTGATTGGGATGCCTTACCCACTCGTATCTCCCCCGAGATCAGCTTGGGCAGCAGCGCGTCGCGCAGCGCGGCTAGCATACGGGATTCACGCTTGTTGACGACAATGCCTTGAAGAAGCGATTCGCTCAGATCATTGAAGGTGCTAAGAACCGCAGCATCTGGCATGACGATCTTGAAACGATCTATGTCGTTCTTTCCGAGATGAATCACAGTCGTTGCCGTCTCTGTGGCCTCAACTTCGGCCAGAGGGCGAATGATGCTGTGCAAGACAAAAGACCTTGCATAGCCTGGTCTAGGTTTGAAGACACAAACGCGCTGATTGAGCCAGCCTTCGACTCCACCCCAAACATGAGCTCTAAACTCACCATCCATGCCAACAATTATGTCTCCCGGCTTTACCAAGTAGCCTTTAGGGTGTTCCTCATCCGTGAAGATACCAGGGTTCTCGTTGGCAAGATCGCGGATGCGAACGAGCAGCCTCCCGATTCCATCGGTCCTGAATTTGGCTGATGCAAATGGTGCGCCGTAGATCACTTCTGCAGCCGCATACACTGAGTCCACCTTCCACCCCGCCGGCACCGGACCCAACTCCGACTCCTCGAACGAATCCGGGAACAGGTCCGCGATCTCGGCCGGCAGCCCCGTATCGCGGCCCTCCACCTTCGCAGCCACCGGGTCGAAGTCCACGAACCACGATTTGAACAGCGCCCGCGCCATGGCCTCCAGGGTCTCGTTCATGCACCGGTTGAGCTCGATCTTGGCGGACAGGTTGAAGTAGACGGCACCGATGAAATCTTGATCCCCGCGGCTGGGAACAGGGATCAGCAGTTTGTCGAAGTCACCCCTCTTGAAGTGCGGAATCAGCGTGCCCACGTGCATCTGCGCGATTCTCTCCTGAACGACTGGAGATCGTAAAGCCGCAAAGAGGTACTTTGGAGTAACCTTCTTTGGGTCGGCGCGCACTGCTACCATATCTTGCGCAATGCAGAAATCAACAGGATTGGGGACAAGACAAACGCGTCCAGGTGTTGCCTTGTTCACAAAGATGATGTCGTCAGGCTTGGGATGTCCTCGAAACCACGTCAAGTAGGTATGCTGCGAGACGAACCGGACTTTCTCATATGCCGGATATAGTAATTCGTTACGGATGCAGTTAGTAGCAATCAGTGGAATGCCAGCGTCCGCTGTTGGGCAGGTCTTGCCGCGATTGTCAATCACGTCTGAAAGGAGATCCGAGAAGGGGATTTCGTCAGTCCTCATGTTCGGCCTCCTTCAGATCGCCAGAGAGGATACCATCCAGTACCCCCCGACCGTCGATGTGTCGATCATGGCGACATGTTCCAACAACATGTCGATTGCGCGGCTCGTCGATCGACATATCGTAACCCTCGGCGCGACGAGTGATCTCACTCACCCAGCACTTCCAGCAGCGCGGGATGCCTGTACAGCACCTCGCGGCCCCGGCGCTCGCTGGTGAGGACGCCCAGCTTCTCCAGCTCGCGGAGATACACCGCGGCAGTCTGCCGCTTAGCGATGCCGGCGTCCACCAGGTCCTTCACCCTGACGTAGGGCTGGACGAACAGCAACTCGACCAGCTCCTTCGAATACACGTACTCCGGCAGCTCCCGCCGGCAGCGCACCAGCGTGACGTCGAACAGGTCCCGGATGGCGGTGATGCGGCCGGTGGTCCAGGCCGCGGTCTCCTCCACCGCGGCCAGCATGTAGAGCAGCCATCCCTCCCAATCGCCGTCCTCGGTCACAGCCGCGAGCCGGCGGTAGTACGCCTGCTTGTTGCGGATGATGTACCGGCTCAGGTAGAGCACCGGGATCTCCAGCAGCCCGGCCTGGACCAGGGCGAGGAGGTTGACGATGCGCCCGGTGCGGCCGTTGCCGTCCACGAAGGGATGGATCGCCTCGAACTGGTAGTGGGCGACGGCCATGCGGATCAGCGGGTCAAGGCTGCCGGGGCCGGCCAGGAACTCCGTGAGGTTGCGCAGCAGCGCCACGATGCGGTCCCGGCCGCGCGGGGGCGTGTAGACGAGCCGGTTGGCCGCCACGTCCTCGATGAGAATGGGCTCCTCGTCGCGCAGGGTCGCGGGCGCGTCGAGCAGGGTGCGACACACGTCGACGATGAGATCGATGTCGATCCCGCGGGCAGGCAGCGCGTCGTACCCCCGGCGCAAGGCGGTGCGGTAACGGAGCACCTCGCGCGTCTGCGGATCCGCGCGCTCCGGCGCCTGGGCCGCGGCGCGGAACAGCGCGTCCTGGGTGGTGACGATATTCTCGATCTCGGAGCTGAGGCGGGCCTCCTGCAGGGGGATGGCGTTGATGAGAATGGCCTGGTTGGGGATGAGATTGCCCGCGCCCTTCAGCTCGGCCAGCGCGCGGCTGGCGGTGATGCACCGGCGCATGACCGCGGTCGTCTCCAGCGCCGCGCGGGGCGGGAGGGGCGGCAGGTCGTTGTAGGGTGCGTTATTCCGATAGGCCATAGCCCAGCGCCTCCAGGTTGGCCGCGATGGCCGCGTCGAGACGCGCGGCCTCGGCCTGCTGTTCCCGCAGCGTCGCGACGAGCCGCGCCATCTTCTCCTCGAAGGGCTCGCCGTCGTCCTCGGCCGCGGCCGCGCCGACGTAGCGTCCGGGGGTCAGGACGTGCCCGTGCCCGCGGATGTCGTCGAGGGTGGCCGATTTGCAGAACCCGGGGATGTCCGCGTACGGGGCGACGGCCGCGGCATCGTCAACGGGGCGGACACGCAGGTCCGCCCCTACGGGCGCGGCCGCGACGGTGTAGGGGGCGACCTGTGTGTCGCCCCCCGTAACAGGCGCGGCATCGGTGGTGTAGGGGGCGACCTGTGTGTCGCCCCCCGTAACGGGCGCGGCATCGGTGGTGTAGGGGGCGACCTGTGTGTCACCCCCCGTCACGGGCGCGGCACCGGTGGTGTAGGGGGCGACCTGTGTGTCGCCCCCCGTCACGGGCGCGGCATCGGTGGTGTAGGGGGCGACCTGTGTGTCGCCCCCCGTAACGGGCG
>CAZMIS010000041.1:0-2995 GCA_964566325.1 uncultured Anaerolineales bacterium | reverse complement strand
CGGCATCGTCAACGGGGCGGACACGCAGGTCCGCCCCTACATTGTCTGCGGTGATTGGCCGGACACGCAGGTCCGCCCCTACGGACGCGGCATCGATGGTGTAGGGGGCGACCTGTGTGTCGCCCCCCGTAACGGGCGCGGGGGCGTCGCTGCGCCAGGCGTGGTAGGCGCCGGCGATGCGGGCGATGTCGTCGCTGGTCAGCTCGCGATGCACGCGGTCGGCCATCGTGCCCAGTTTCCGCGCGTCGATGAACAGGGTTTCCCCGCGGCGATCACGTAACGGGGGCAACCACGCAGGGTTGCCCCTGCCCGACTTGTCCCGCGTGAGGAACCAGAGGCAGACGGGGATCTGGGTCGAATAGAAGAGCTGGCCCGGCAGCGCCACCATGCAGTCGACCAGGTCGGCCTCGATGATGGCCTTGCGGATCTCGCCCTCGCCCGACTGGTTGGACGACATCGAGCCGTTGGCCAGGACGAAGCCGGCGATGCCGGTGGGCGCGAGGTGGTGGATGAAGTGCTGGACCCAGGCGAAGTTGGCGTTGCCCGTGGGCGGCGTGCCGTAGACCCACCGCTGGTCGTCCTTGAGCTGGTCGCCGCGCCAGTCGCTGTCGTTGAAGGGCGGGTTGGCCAGTACGTAGTCGGCCTTGAGGTCGGGGTGGCGGTCGCTGTGGAACGTGTCGCCGTGCGCGATCTGCGCGTCGATGCCCCGGATCGCCAGGTTCATCTTGGCCAGCCGCCAGGTGGTGTAGTTAGATTCCTGGCCGTAGATGGAGATGTCGCCGATCCGCCCCGCGTGCGCCTCGATGAACTTCTCGCTCTGCACGAACATGCCGCCCGAGCCGCAGCACGGGTCGTAGACGCGGCCCTTGTACGGCGCGAGCATCTCGACCAGCACGCGCACGACGTGGCTGGGCGTGTAGAACTGGCCGCCGCTCTTGCCCTCCGCGCTGGCGAAGCGCGCGAGGAAATACTCGTAGACGCGGCCGAGCGTGTCCTTTGCCTTGTCCGCCGCGCTGCCCAGCGCGATGTCGCTCACCAGGTTGATGATCTGGCCGAGGCGCTGCTTGTCCAGGCCGGGGCGGGCGTAGTCTTTGGGCAAGACGCCCTTGAGGGTGGGGTTGTCGCGCTCGATGGCGGCCATCGCGTCGTCGACCAGCCTGCCGATCGTGGGCTGCGGTGCGTTGGCCTTCAGGGTCGACCAGCGCGCCTCGGGGGGCACCCAGAAGATGTTGGCCGCGCGGTACTCGTCCGGGTCCTCCGGGTCCGCGCCCTCGTCGACCTGGGCCAGTAGTTCGGCGTGCTTCGCCTCGAACGCGTCGGAGATGTACTTGAGGAAGATGAGGCCGAGGACGACGTGCTTGTACTCCGCGGCGTCCATGTGGCCGCGGAGCTTGTCAGCGGCCTGCCAGAGTTTCTCTTCAAACCCCAGGCGCGCGCCGTTGTCCTGTTTGGCGTTCGCCTTCCTGGCGCCGGTCCCGGCGGTCTTCCTGCGCGGCATAGTCCCCCTTTCCAGGCGGCAAAACCGAGGTCTGTTGCGACAATTCGAGGGGGTGTTCCCCCTACCTGCTACAACATGAGTCATCCAGGCATTCAGAGTCAAGCGCGGGGCATCCTTGGCGGGCGCGCCAGGCGGGACAACGCAGGATCAGGCAGGCGCTGTGAATCGGAGTGGGGAAACAAAAATGGCGCGCCCGGTGCGATTCGAACGCACGACTTCTTGCTCCGGAGGCAAGCGCTCTATCCCCTGAGCTACGGGCGCGCGGGGTGCGCATGGTGACGCGGGCGGAAGTATAGCACAGGCCGGAGCGGTTTTCCAGAGTCGCGCGGGTCCGGTATGTGGCCTGGCCTCAGTTGGGGTCGTGGGCGTGGTCGATGGTGGTGATGTTGTTGTTGGCGACGACGTGGACGGTTTTGGCGGTGTGGGCCTGGGCGTCTTCGGCGTCCATCAGCGCGTAGGTGAGGATGATGACGATGTCGCCGACCTGTCCGAGGCGGGCGGCGGGTCCGTTGAGGCAAACGACGCGGCTGCCGCGCTGGCCTTCGATGGCGTAGGTTTCGAACCGGGCTCCGGTGTTGACGTTGAGCACCTGGACCTGTTCGAAGGGCAGGATGCCGGCCTGTTCCATGAGGTCGGGGTCGAGGGTGATGCTCCCGGCGTAGTGGAGTTCGGCCTGGGTGATGGTTGCCCGGTGGATCTTGCTTTTCAACATATGCAGCATCATGGGTCTATTCCTCGTCGTCGGGTACGGTGAATTTGATGTTGTCGATGAGCCGGGTCTCCCCCACGCGCGCGGCGACGGCGAGCAGGACCGTGCCGCGGACGCGATCGAGGGGGATGATGTCTTCGGCGTCGACGAGTTCGATGTAGTCGATGTCGACGGCGCTCATGGCGTTTTGGACGGTGTCGATGATGGTATGGGGGTCGCGTTCGCCGGCGTTGAGCAGGTCCCGGGCGCGCGAGAGGCCGCGCGACAGGCAGAGGGCGCGCTGACGCTCCCCGGGGCTGAGGTATTTGTTGCGCGAGCTCATGGCGAGGCCGTCGGGCTCGCGCACGATGGGCATTTCGACGATTTCGATGCCCATATCGAGGTCGCGGGTCATGCGACGGATCACGGCGGCCTGCTGGGCGTCTTTCTGGCCGAAGTAGGCGCGGTGGGGCCGGACGGCGTTGAACAGCTTGGTGACGACGGTGGCGACGCCGCGGAAGAAATGGGGCCGCGACCCGCCGCAGAGCCGCTGGGTAATGCGCTCGATGTCGACGTAGGTGGCGTATCCTTCGGGATACATCGCGCGGTCGGCGGGGGCGTAGATGGCGTTCACGCCGACGCGGGCGGCCAGGGCGGAATCCGCTTCGAGCGTCCGGGGGTATTGGTTGAAATCCTCGTGTGGCGCGAACTGGGTCGGATTGACGTAGATGCTGAGGACGGACACGTCGTTTTGGGCGGCGGCGGCGCGCATGAGGCTTTCGTGGCCGGGGTGCAGGGCGCCCATGGTG
>CAZMIS010000040.1:0-17061 GCA_964566325.1 uncultured Anaerolineales bacterium | reverse complement strand
TGACCCCGACCTCAAGGTCGTCCCCAACCTGACGGACTCCTGGTCATGGTCTGAGGACGGCAAGACCCTCACCATGAAGCTGCACGAGGGCGTCAAGTTCCACAACGGCGACGTCCTCACGTCAGAGGATGTGAAGTTCACGTTCGAGCGCATCCTCGACGAAGCGACCGCTGCGGCCGCGCGCTCGTCCTTCACCGACATCGAAGCCATCGAGACGCCGGACGCCAACACGGTCGTCTTCACCCTCAAGCGCTCCAACGTGGCGATCCTGGCAGCTATGACGAACCCGAACGCCGGCATCGTGTCGAAGAAGGTCGTCTCGGCCGGCGATCCCGCGACCGTGACGGTCGGAACCGGCCCCTTCAAGCTGGCCAAGTGGGATGTAGACCGCACGACGATGCTCGAGGCCAACAAGGACTACTGGCGCCCCGGCGTTCCGGCGGTCGACGGCATCGAAATCCGCATCATCCCGGATGAGGCATCCATCCTGGCCGGCCTGCGCGCGGGCACGATCGACTGGGCCCTGGTGAACGATCCCAAGGTGGCCATCCGTGCATCGGGCGGCACGTCGGGGCTGACGATCGAACGCACGTCGGCCCTTGCCTATCACGTGCTGCAACTGAACAGCACCCGACCGCCGCTCGACAACGAGAAGGTGCGCCAGGCCATCTCCTGCGCCATCGATCGCCAGGAGGTGGTGGACACCGCATCCCTGGGCGAGGGCATGGTGACCGCGCCGGCAACGGCGCCGTTCTATCGGATTCCCCTCGAGGAGCTGAGCTGCTACACCAAGGACCTCGAGAAGGCCAAGCAGCTGCTGGCGGAGTCCGGTGTGACCCTGCCGTTCAAGATCAAGATCATGGCCGCCCAGGATGAGCCGCCGACCGCAGTCGCCGAGGCGCAGAACATCCAGGCGCAGCTGGCGCCGCTGGGCATCGAGGTTGAGATCGAGACGCTGGAGCTGGGCGTGTACGTGGATCGCTGGCTGAAGGCAGACTTCGACGCAGTGGCGGCCCTCAACGGCGGCAACCCGGATCCCGACATCATGTTCTACCGCTACTGGCACAGCACCGGCAACCTGCAGACGGTGGCCGCGTGGAACAGCCCGGAAGTCGATGCACTGCTCGACCAGGGGAAGACCACCCTCGACCCGGAACAGCGCAAGGCCGTCTACGCCGACGTGCAGAAGAAGCTGACCGAGGCCGCGCCGTGGGTCTGGCTCTACGTCGGCTACGAGTACCGTATCATGCAGCCGTACGTCAAGGGCTTCACCCCGATGCCGAATGGCTCGCTGGTGTACCTGCGCGACGTGTGGCTGGATAAGTAGACGTTCGACCGGCGCGTAGCGCCGGTCGAAAAGGCGCCGTGAATTGCAGGGGGTGCACGAGGCAGGCCAAGCCCCGCGCGTCACCCCAGGCAATTCACGGCTCGTCCGCACCGTGAGGTACGTATGCGACGCTTCCTCGTCCAGCGCCTGACCGCCCTGCTGCCCACGCTGCTTGGCATCGCGACGATCGTCTTCCTGGTGATCCGCCTGATCCCCGGAGACACGATCACCGCGATGATCGGCACGCAGTTCCAGCTGACGGAGGCGCAGGCCGAAAGCTTGCGGGCTTACTACGGCCTCGACAAGCCGTTGATCCAGCAGTACTTCAGCTGGCTCTGGGCCGCGCTCCAGGGCAACCTGGGCGTCTCGGTGCGGAGCGGCCAGCCCGTGCTGGGCGAAATCCTGCGCAGCTTCCCGATCACCCTGGAGCTGACGATCTTCTCCCTGATCATCGCGCTGGTCCTGGGCATCCCGATCGGCGTGTTGTCTGCGGTGAAACAGAACACCGCGGTGGACCTGGCCGGCCGCTTCGTCGCCCTTCTCGGGCTGGCGTTGCCCAACTTCTGGCTGGGCACCCTGCTGATCCTCGTCCTGTCGGTCGCGTTCGGCGTGCTGCCCAATTCCGGCGACTACGTGAGCATCACAGCCGATCCGCTGCGCAACCTCTCGCAGTTCATCTTCCCTGCCATCACCCTTGGCTTCGGCTTCACCTCCTCGGTCATGCGCACCACGCGCTCGGCCATGCTGGAGGTGCTGCGCCAGGACTACGTGCGCACCGCGCGCGGCAAGGGGGTGCGGGAACGAGAGGTGATCACGATCCACAGCCTGCGCAACGCGCTGATCCCGATCATCACCATCGTCGGCGTCGAGTTCGGGTACCTGTTGGGCGGCGCGGTCATCGTGGAGAACGTATTCTCGCTGCCCGGCATCGGGCGCCTGATCCTGAACGGCATCTACCAGCGCGATTATGCGGTGGTGCAGGGCGGCATCCTGTTCGTCGCGGTCAACTTCGTGTTGATCAACCTGACGGTCGACATCATCTATGCGTTTACGGATCCGCGCATCCGCTACGAGTAGGCAGAGGCCGTGTCCAAGCAATCATTCCTACCCAGGCTTCTCAGGAACAGCAGTGGTGCGATCGGGCTGGTGCTGATCGCCATCTTTCTCCTGGCTGCGATCCTCGGTGCGCTTGGACCCACGCCCTTTCCATCGAGCGAGCAGCACGCCAAGGATCGCATGCAGGCGCCGAGCGCCACGTATCGCCTGGGGACGGACGAGTTCGGCCGCGACGTCTTCAGCCGGATCATTCGGGGCGCGACCAACTCACTGCGCATCGCGCTCCTTTCGGTCGCCCTGGCGACCGTGCTGGGGACGTTCCTGGGCACGGTGGCCGGCTACGTAGGCGGGAAGGCCGACAACCTCATCATGCGGATCATGGACCTGTTCTTTGCCTTTCCGGCCATCCTCCTCGCGATGGCGATCGTCGCCGCGCTGGGCCCGGGCGCGAACAACACGGTGCTCGCGATCGCGGTGGTGTATATGCCGATCTTCGCGCGCGTGGCGCGCGGGCCTGTCCTATCGGTCAAGGGCATGGAATTCGTCACTGCGGCGCGCAGCGTCGGCGTGAGGGACACCCGCATCCTGGGCCGCCACATCCTGCCGAACATCACCGCGCCGCTGATCGTGCAGATCAGCCTGGCCCTCTCGTGGTCGATCCTGACCGAGGCCGGCCTCAGCTTCCTGGGCCTTGGCGCACAGCCGCCGGAGCCCTCGTGGGGCAGCATGTTGAGCGAAGCGCGCTCCCTGCTCGAGCTGGCTCCCTGGATGTCGATCTACCCGGGCGTAGCGATCATGTTGTGCGTCCTGGGCTTCAACCTGCTGGGCGACGGGCTGCGCGATGTGCTCGATCCCCGGCTCCGGTCGTGACGGCGGGGGCAGGCGCGAGGCTCCATGGTGCCTGGTGAGGACCGGCGATGAACGACGTCGACGCGGTGATCCGCCGTGCGCTGGGCGAGGTCTTCCCCGCGGCCCAGCTGGAGGTCCGGCAGCTTCGGGCCGTCCCGGGACGCGCGGGGTCTTGGACGACCCTCTGCTCCGGCGCCTACGGCTGGCTGGACCCCGAGACGGTGACACACCCCGCACGGGCCGAAACGCTCTTCGATCTCGCCTCGGTCACCAAGCTGTTCGTCGTGACGGCGTTCATGACGCTGGTCGAGGAGGCGGCCGCCGGCCTCGACCAGCCGGTGTCCGACGTCCTGCCGGAGTTCAGCGGGATGCGGGCGATCGGCCCGTACGAGGATCCGCTCGTTCCCGGCGCGTGGGTGGCGGTGGAGCCCGCGCCGGGCGACGAACCGACCAGCGGGGTGGACGCGGGCAAAGTCACCTTCCGGCAGCTGCTCACCCACAGCTCGGGCCTGCCTGCCTGGCGGCCGCTCTATCGTGCCGGCAGCCCGGACGCCGCGCTGACACTGGCCGTGGACACGCACTTCTCCTATCGGACCGGCAGCCGCGTCGTCTACAGCGACATCGGGCTGATCCTGCTGGGACTGGCGATCGAGCGCCTGGCGCACGTCTCTCTTGACGAGGCGGTCCGCCGGCGGGTCACCGCGCCGCTGGGTCTGGGGGCGACGCGCTACCTGCCCCTCGTGTCCCATCGTTCGGCCCCTGTGCTTTCCCAGGGGGTTGCCCCCACCGAGATGTGCGCCCGGCGCGACCGGCGCCTGGTGGGTGAGGTGCACGACGAGAATGCGGCCGGGCTGGGCGGGGTGGCCGGCCATGCGGGCCTGTTCAGCACCGCGGCAGACGTGGCCGCGCTGGGGCAGATGTACCTGGCGGCCGGGAGCGCGGACGAGGCAACCACCCGACCGGCCGATCCCCCCGGTGGACGGACATTGCTCCGGCCGGAAACCGTGGCCGGGATGACCCGCTTGCAGGCGGAGGACGGCGACACACGCCGCGGGCTGGGGTTCGCGCTGTGGTCGCCCGACCCAAGCGCCGCAGGCCATCCCCTTGGGCCTGGCGCGTACGGGCACACGGGCTTCACGGGAACCTCCCTTTGGATCGATCCGGGTCGCGGGCTGGTCGTGGCCTGCCTGACGAACCGGGTCTACTACGGCCGCGACGCACAAGGCATCATGGCCTTCCGCGTCGCGCTGCATCGAGCGATTGTTGAGGCGACAGACTCATGAACATCGTCGGAATGATCTCCGGAACATCGGCAGACGGCGTGGATGCCGTCGTCATCGAGGTGACGGGTGCGCCGCCCGGCTTGCAGTGGCGGCTGCTGTCCCACGTCAACCGGCCGCACCCGCAGGACCTGCGCGAGGACATCTTCGCCTGCTTCCGGCCGGAGACGGCCGACGTCGTGCGCCTGTGCCGCCTCAACTTCGGCCTCGGCCGCGTGTTCGCCGGCGCCGCCCTGGACGCCATCGCTGCGGCCGGGCTGCGCGCCGGCGAGGTGGACCTGATCGGGAGCCACGGCCAGACGGTCTGGCACATCCCCGACGGGCCGGACGCCTCCACGCTCCAGATCGGCGAGGCAGCGGTGATCGCGGAGATCACGGGCATCACCACCGTGAGCAACTTCCGCACGCGGGACATGGCGGCCGGCGGCCAGGGCGCGCCCCTCGTCTCGTACGTCGACACCCTGCTGCTCGGCCACCCTGAGCGCGTGCGGGCCGCTCAGAACATCGGCGGCATCGCCAACGTGACCTACCTGCCGCCCTATGGCGGCGCTGCTGGCGCGGGCGGGGCCGGGGGCGGCGGGGCCTTTGCCTTCGACACCGGGCCGGGAAACATGCTGATGGACTACGCCGCGGCCCGACTTACCGGGGGCGAGTGGCGCTTCGATCGCGACGGCGCGCTGGGAGCGAAGGGCCGGCCGGACTCCGAGCTCGTGGACGAGCTGCTCCTGCATCCCTACTTCTCCCTCCTCCCGCCCAAGACCACGGGGCGCGAGCTGTTCGGGGTGCAGATGGGCGCGGAGATCTGGGACCGGGCGGTCGCGCGCGGCCTGTCGGGCGAGGACATCGTGGCGACCCTGACTGCATTCACCGCCCGCTCCATCGCCCAGTCCTATCGCCGTTTCCTGCCGCGCTTCCCCGAAGAGGCGATCGTGAGCGGCGGCGGAGCAGCCAATCCCACGCTGATGGCCATGCTGGCCGCCGAGGTCGCGCCTGCGCGGGTGCTCTCGTCGGCCGAGTGCGGGCTGCCGATCGAGGCCAAGGAAGCGGTGGCTTTCGCGGTCATGGCCTATGAGACCGTACATGGCCGGCCCGGCAACCTGCCCGCGGCCACCGGTGCGCGCGGCCCGGTCATCCTGGGCGACATCACGCCGGGCCACGGAGCGGGCACGGGGCGGGTGGTCGATCTCTCTGCGGCCACGCACGAGGCCCGGCCGGTGGACGCGCCCGCGGAACACGGCACGCCCTACCCGCCGCTCTCGCCGGAAGAGGAAACGCCCGTCACCGAGGCGCGCAATCCCGCCAGCGCGGCCATCGACTCCCTGTCGACCCTCCAGGTGGTCCGGCTGATCAATGCCGAGGACGCGGGCGTGGCGGCCGCGGTGGCCCGCGAGCTGCCGGCCGTCGCTGAAGCCGTCGACGGAATCGCCGCGCGCATGCGCAGCGGGGGCCGCCTGGTCTACATCGGTGCGGGGACGTCGGGACGGCTCGGCGTGCTGGACGCGGCCGAGTGCCCGCCAACCTTCGGAACCCATCCCCAGCGTGTGGTGGCGCTGATCGCGGGCGGGCCGCGGGCCATCACCCAGGCGGTTGAAGGCGCGGAGGATGACCAGGCCGCGGGCGCGCGGGCGATCGCGGAGCTGGCCGTGGGCGAGGCGGATAGCGTGGTGGGCATCGCGGCCAGCGGCCGCACCCCCTACGTGATCGGCGGCATGCAGGAGGCCAGGCGCCGCGGCGCATTGGTCATCAGCCTGGCCTGCGCGCGGCCGTCGCCGATGGCGGAGCTTGCCGACATCGCCATCGCGCCCGTGGTCGGTCCCGAAGTGATCTCCGGATCGACGCGGCTGAAGGCCGGCACCGCGCAGAAGATGGTCCTCAACCTGTTGTCCACGGGCACGATGATCCGGTTGGGCAAGACGTTCGGCAATCTGATGGTGGACGTCCAGGCGAACAACGCCAAGCTGCGCGCGCGGGCCCAGCGCATCGTCAGCGAGGCGTGCGACCTGCCGCCCGGCGAGGCAGCACGCCTGCTGGAGGCATGCGGTGGCGAGGTGAAGGTGGCGATCGTGTCGGCCCTGGCCGGGCTCACCCCGGCGGACGCGCGCACACGGCTGCAGGGCAGCGGCGGCGTGGTCCGGCAGGCGCTGCACGGCGCGGCGGGCGGCGAGGCATGATCCTGATCCGCCCCATGCTTCCCGGCGACGTGGCGCCGCTGTCCCGCCTGATGGCCGGCGATCCGCTCTGGCAGCGCTACGGGGTGACCGAGTCCAGTGCGGCCACCCGGCTTGCAGACGGCCTCGCGCAGGGCGCGGACATCGCGGTGGCCGAAGAGGACGGCGAGGCGCTCGGTTTCATCTGGACGGTGGCACGCGGTGCGTTCAACCGGAGCGGATACGTCATGTTGATCGGCGTGCAGTCGGGCCGCCGGGGTTCGGGCGTGGGCCGCCGCCTGATGGCGCACGCCGAGGGGGAGATGTTCGCGTCCGGGACCGACGTCTTTCTGCTCGTCTCCCATTTCAACGAGGCCGGCCAGCGGTTCTACCGGGCCCTGGGCTACGAACAGGTCGGCGCGATCCCGGATTACGTCGTGCCCGGCGTCACCGAGCTGATCTTCCGCAAGCGACAGCCGGGACCGTAAACCAGGCGGGCGCCGCTGCGACGGGCGTCGCAGCGGCGCCCGCCACTTGCCACCGGTCCATGTGACGGTGCGCGTGCCCCGGGCTGTTGGTGCGTCACGGCAGGCGCTGCCACTCGCCCTCGTAGATGCGGCGGACCACGTCCTCGATCTCCGGCTCCTGCAGCGACAGGTCGATGATGAAATGGTCGCGGAAGAGGCTCGCCACCACCGCGGCCAGGCCCGCGCCCTCACCGTCAGAGTGCGCGGTCACCCGCAGGGTCGCACGGTTGCCTTCCGTGCGCAGCACCTCGACGCCCGGCAGGTCGAGCACGTCGGGCAGGCGTTCGAAGTCCACGACCAGCACGCGGCCCTGGCCGAAGCGCTCGCGCAGCGCGGCCAACGGGCCGTCGAACATCAGCCGGCCGCGGTCGATCATGATCACGCGCTCGCACAGCTTCTCCACGTCGCCCAGGTCATGCGTCGTCAGGATGACCGTAGCGCCCCGTTCGCGGTTCACCACCCGGATGAACTCACGGATGCGCTCCTTGGCCACCACGTCCAGCCCGATGGTGGGCTCGTCCAGGAAGAGCAGCTGCGGATCGTGCAGCAGGGCCGCGGCCAGGTCCGCGCGCATGCGCTGGCCCAGGCTCAGGCTGCGCACGGGGGTGTCGAGGAACTGGTCCAGCCCCAGCAGGTCGCCGAACAAGGCCATGTTGCGCCGGTAGGTCGCCTCGGGGACGCGGTAGATGTGGCGCAGCAGGTCCAGCGACTCGATGACGGGCAGATCCCACCAGAGCCCGGTGCGCTGGCCGAAGACCGCGCCGATCGCCTGCACGTGTTGGCGCCGCTGCTCCCACGGCACGCGGCCTGCGACGACGACCTCCCCGCTGGTCGGGACCAGGATTCCAGTCAGGATCTTGAGCGTCGTCGACTTCCCCGCGCCGTTCGGACCCAGGTAACCCACCAACTCACCCGCACGGATGTGAAACGAAACCCCGTCGACCGCGCGCACGATGGTGGCCTCGCGGCTGACCAGGTTGCGGATCGCGCCCAGCCCGCCCCGATGGTGCTTCGCGACGCGGAACTCCTTGCGTAGATCACGGACATCGATCATGTGCGCTGCGCTCAACTTCCTGTGCTGTGGTAATGCCGGACCCCGATGCGCCACACGCGCAGGCTCGCGGCAAACGCGACCAGCGCGACCAGGGGCGAGAGAAACGGCACGAAGGCCGGCACACCCATCGCGGCGGTCCGGCCGAACAGGTATAGCGTCGGGTAGTAGTTGATGAACGCCATCGGAATCACGAAGGTGAAGATCGAGATCAGCCACCCCTGATAGATGTGCATCGGGTAGCTGCTCATGAACTGCCCCCCGTAGGTGAAGATGTTGACGGCCTCGTTCGTCTGCGGCGACCAGAACGACGCGGTCGCGCCCGTGATGAGGATGGCCGCGAAGAGCAGTGCGCCCGAGACGATCATCACCGCGAAGAATGCCCACGCACCCGCGGGCCACGCAGGGTGCAGCAGCATGAGCGAGACGACCAGCGCGATGAGGCCCTGGGCCAGCCGGCCGAGACGCCGTGTCGGAAACCGCCCGGTCACCATCTGGAAGAAGATCGGCAGCGGCCTGAGCAGCACGCGGTCGAAGTCGCCGGAGACCACGTCGCGATCGAAGTCGTCGAACGCGCCGACCAGCATCTCGGCCAGGCTGTACGAGACGGCCGACGTGCCGTATAGGAACATCACCTGCGGCAGGGTCCAGCCGCCGATGGCCTCGAAGCGCGCGAGGAGGACTACCAGCATCACCACGTCGAGCCCGGTGATCACCATCGTGCCGAGCATGTCCGCGTAGAAGGAGAAGCGATACTGCATCTGCGAACGGATCTGTGCGCCGATGAGGCGGCGGTAGAGCGCAACGTAGTGGCGCAGGGTGGGCAACACCGTCACCCTCCCGCCAGGGCGATACGGCGCACCATGCGGGCCAGGAACCAGCGACCGACGAGTACGAGGACGACCAGCCAGGCCGCCTGCTGCGCCAGGGCAGCCGCCATCTGCGCCGCGGATAGCTTGCCGAGATAGACGTCGATCGGCAGCTGGGCCAGCCCGCGGAACGGCAGGGCCTCGGTGAGCGCGCGCAGGCCGGGGGGCAGGAAGCGCAGCGGCACGATGAAACCTGAAAAGAACATGATTACCATGTTCGCCAGCTGCACGGCCCCACGCGCATCGCTGGTCCAGAAGGCCAGGCTATTGGTAATGAAGCGGAACGCAAAGCTGATGACCGCGCCGAAGGCAACCGCCAGGGCAAAGAGGAACCAGTGGAAGAGCGATGGCGGGAGGATGACGCCGAACGCCAAGGCGCCGAGCAGATAGACGGGGATGCTGCGGAAGAGCATGTAGTAGGCCGCCCGACCCAGGTCGATCGAAGCCCAGTAGAGGTAGAAATCGACCGGGCGGCTGAGGTCCGTTGCGATCGTGCCCTTCACCACCGCAATGGAGAGCTCGGTATTGCCGAACGCGGACATGGCGCTGAGCAGTGATTGGGCGATGATCGCGTAGGTGACGGTGTCTGCCAGGGTGAAGCCGGCCACCTCGCCCCGGCCCACGTAGAGGGCCTGGTAGATGAAGATGTAGATCACGCCGAAGAAGATGTTGGTCGCGATGCCGGCCACGTTCGCGGCGCGGTACGTCAGGCTCTTCTGAAATGACTTGACGGCCACGCGCCAGTAGACTTCCACGCACTGCCTCCGCAAACGCAGGACGATGATATCGGCTCAGGGATCTCGGGCCGTGGCCCGCCGCGTCCCGGCTTGCACTGCGCCCGGCCGGCGATACGGGGAGCTACACTAGGCCCTTGCGCAACTGCTCGATGAACGGCGCATACGTGGCCACGTCGGCGTGCCGGCGCAGGCGCAGCAGGTAATCCTCCACGATCTGCGCCTGCTGCTCGCGATTGAAGTTGGAGATGCGCTTGCCGTGGTTCAGCGCGTCAGCCAGGCCCTCCGCCCCACCGTAGCCATACCCTTCCTCCCGCTGAGCCAGGAGGGCCTCGGCCAGGTAACGGCTGCCCGCGCGCTCGTACTGGTACACGTGAACGATCTCGTGGACGACGACCTCGATGTTGCTGCGCTGCTGGTGGCCCGATCCGGGCAGGTTGATGATGTGGAAGGTGGCGAAGGCGCGCTGCCCGTTGCGGGCGAAGATCCAGCGCAGGATGCCCCCCTCCGCGACGCGGATATCGTGGTAGCGCACGGCGCGCGGGCCGAGCACGGACGCGGCCAGGGCGATCTCCTCCCCGCGCAGTGCGCTGGTGTGCGTTACGATGCGCCAGATGAATGCGAAGATCTCGGGCGCACCGAGCAGATCGAGCGCCTCCAGGACGATCTGAACCGCCCGGATGGCGCCCCGCCGCGAGGCAGCCCGCATGAAAGGGCCGACGTGTTGCCGGCCGCCGCGACGCGCGATGCGCACGCCCGAGGGAACGAGGGTCGCGGTGGCGATGACGCCGATCCCCAGCGTGCGCGCGATCCGCGCCACCCGCCAGGGCAGGTAGCGCACCGCGTTGGCCAGCCAGCCGCCCGCATCCTCGATGCGATCCGCGAGCCAGCCGGCGCCTGTGACGACCGCGCCCGAGGCGCGGCGGAACGCGCCCCGTGCCCTGCCATCCCCCTGCTTCGCCCCGGAATCCTCCAGGACACGGAAGTCCGGCCGTGCGCCATCTACCATGCGAGTCCGCTCCGTACGCAGAATGCCGTCACGTATTGTAGCGCATCCCGCCGCAGGCCGGAAGTGCAGAGGGGGGGTCGTTCCTGCTGGCGTGCGTCAGAGGGCGGACAGGCCCATGCCGCGCACGGCTTCCTTGACTTCGTCGTATGTGCGCTGCCAGGCCTCGGTGGGCCGGATCGCACGGAGGTCGTAGACCTGCTCGAAGGGCAGTCCGGGGTTCTCCGCGGCCCCGCGGCGGAACAGGTGCTCGTACCTTTCCAGGAGCTGGTTCACGAGGTTGTTCGCCTCGTCAAGATCCAGCTGCTGCGCGGTGGCGGCGCGACCGACTTCGGCCATGAAGCGAGCCTCGAGCCCGCTGGCGTGGTGCACTTTGCCATCCGCTGCGCCGCACCCCTCGAGGTGGCTGCCGCTGACGGTGTGCACGATCGCGTTGGCTGCGGTCTCGTAGAGGAGTTCCGCGGTCCCTGCGCCGGACTTAGGATAGATGTCCCCAACGATCACGCAGGGCGCGCGGCGGGCGAAGGCCTGGGCAACCGCGCTGCTGACAAACAGCACGGAGCGCGTGCTGGTGGCGACGTGCCTGATATCGATCGGGTGGAGCAGGTGATAGTCGGCCGCACAGACCAGGTTCGCAAGGATGAAGGAGGCGGCCTGAACCACTGCGGAGCCAGGCGCATCGCCGCCCATGCCGCCAACGATCACGCAGGCCAGGCTCGCGTTGAGCATGCCGTATTCGAGCGAGTTGATCGCCCGCGCGATGTTGCGATTCTCCACCTTCAGCTCGTTGAGCATGGGCACAAGATGGGAATCACAGGGCCGGAGATAGGCCGGGTTCGAAACGGCCAGGTCGCCCAGCTCCGACACGCTGCTCTGCGCGGCCAGAAGCCCGATGCCGGGCCGCCCGGCCCGCCGCGCGGCCTCGCGCAGGAACTGCAGTTCGCGCCGGGTGGCCACGATCTCGAGCAACGAACCGGTCTCGACGACGCGGCCGTCCACCTCAGTGAGGGTGCCGCACGTCATCATGTCGATCAGGGGTTCCTGGGCGTAAGACTGGGACATCGCAACGAAGACCGATTCCGGCACGGGTGTGCCGGGCGTGCCTGCCCAGGCCAGCGGCGCCCGTGTGTCGCGCACCGAGCGGGCATACAGGGTGCGTGCATCCTTGCCTTGGCCCAGGACGACGGCTTGCGGCGTCCGTTGCAGGCCCATCTTGAGCTCGTCGGCCGAGAACCGCACGACGCGCCCTGTCGAGTAGTTGAAGACCCCCATCTCCAGCGCCAGGTCGAACGCGGCGTCGAAGACGGCGTCGGCGCGCGCCGGGTCATCGTTGATCGGCCGGCTGCGATCCCAGTCCAAGCCATACTTCTTGACGAGGCGCCGCGTTGCCATGGCGACCTCAAAGTCCCAGTCGTTCGGGGTGATGGGTTCGCCGGATGCACTACGGTCGAGCAATTCGAGAAGGTTGAACACGCAAGACTCTCCTATCGGTCAGGTGATGGTTTGTGAATCTCTCAGCCTGCGCCAGTCAGGCTCTGGCATCGACGGACTCCCTAACGACGGCCATCAATGGCCCTCCCCGGTATAGGCCTTGCCCAGCGCGCCCGGCCCCACCGAGCGCCGTCCCACCGCGCCGATCAGGGCAATCATCGTCAGGACGTAAGGGATCATCAGGAGGAACTGATAGGGCACATTGAACCCAAGTGCCTGGAGCCGGAGCTGGAACGCGTCGGCGAAACCGAAGAAGAGCGCCGCGCCGACGATGCCGAAGGGCTGCCAGCGGCCGAAGATCACGACCGCGAGCGCGATCCACCCGCGTCCAGCCGTCATGTTGTCGAGGAAGATGTTGAGCAGGCCAAGCGATAGGAATGTGCCGGCCAGGCCCGTCAGGAAGCCGCAAATCAGCACGGCCAGGTAGCGGATGCCCCTGACATTGACGCCCAGCGTCTCGGCCGCCAGGGGATGCTCGCCCACGGCACGGATCTTGAGCCCTAGCTCGGTGCGGTACAGGATGAACCAGGCAACCGGGACCAGCGCGAAGGCAAGGTACACGACCGGCAGCTGCTGAAATAGCACCGGACCGATGAAGGGGACATCGCTCAGCCCTGGAATATGGATCGGCTCCTGCCCCGGCGCCATCGGCGCGCTGATGAGCGAAGGACCGAACACGACCCGGTAGATCGTCATGCTCAGGCCAGTGCAGAGGATGTTGATGCCGACGCCACTGACGGTCTGGTTTACGCCGAGCGAGACGCTCAGGATCGCATGGATCAGGGCGATCAGGCTGCCGGCGACCGAACCCGCCAGGATGCCCAACCAGACGTTGCCGGAAAGATAGGACACCAGGAAGCCGATCAGCGTGCCGATCAGCATCGTCCCTTCGAGCCCGATGTTGAGCACGCCCGCGCGCTCGCTGAACATCTCGCCGATGGCTGCCAGCAACAAGGGCGTGGTCGTGCGCAGGGTCGCCTGCAGCAGGCCCACGATGAATGTTGAGGTGAGAATCGTCTCCCACATGGTTGGGTTGCCTCCGCTATGCCTGCGTCCCGGTTCAGATCGACGGTCCGGTGGTCAGCGCGTCGGGGCGCTCGGGCCCGGTCGCGTTCTTCGCCTCATGCTCCAGGCGCTCGGCCACGGATCTGCGCCGCGCCATCATCCGGCGGTCAAAGTACTCGCGGCCAACCACGAACAGGATGACCAGGCCCTGGATGATCTTGACCACCTCGATCGGCACGCCTGCGCGAATCTGCATCGAGTTGGCCCCCACGTCTAATGCGGCCAGGACGAACCCCGAGAGCAGGGTGGCTGCAGGCTGCGAGCCGGCCAGCAGCGCGACGGCAATGGCGGTGAAGCCAAGCCCGCCCGAAATGTCCTGCAGCATGCGGAAGTGCAGGCCGGTCGCCTGGCCCATCCCGGCCAGGCCGGCCATCCCGCCGCTGATCAGCATGGCAATCATCGCCGTCCGGCCCACGTTGATCCCGCCGTAGCGTGCCGCCGTCCGATTCTGCCCGATGGCCCGGATGCGAAAGCCCAGAGATGTGCGCCAGAGCACCCACTGCAGCACGAGCGCCAGGACGATGGCAATCACCACGCCCATGTGCAATCGTGTGCGCGGGAGGAGGATCGGCAACTGGGCATTCTCAGGAATGATCGCGGTGCGCGGGAAGCTGGCGGCCGGGTCCATAAGCGGCCCGTGAATCAGCCAGTTGACCCCCAACGCGGCAATGTAGTTCAGCATGATCGTGTTGATCACTTCGTCGATGCCCAGGCGCACCTTCAGGAAGCCGGCGATGCCCGCCCACAAGGCGCCCCCAATGAACCCGGCAATCACGACCAGCGGCAGCACGACGATGGCCGGCAGGTGACCGAGGTAGAGGCCAACGCAGATCGCGGAGATGCCGCCCGCGAAGATCTGGCCTTCGGCGCCGATGTTCCACAGGCTCGCGCGGAACGCGATGGCCAGGCCGCACCCCGCGAGCACCAGCGGCGCAGCCTTCACCGCGGTCTCGCTGATGTTGTTCAGGTTGCCGAACGCGCCGAACAGGATCGCGCGATACGCAGCAATCGGGTTGGCGCCCGTCAACAGGATCACCAGCGCACCCACCAGCAGCGCCAGTCCAACGGCCAGTACAGCTGTGCCGAACTGCCTGGACAGATCACGGGTGCGGCGCGCGGCTCGATTGAGCTGATTCAACATGTGACTTCCTCGCCGGCCATGGCCAGGCCGAGTGCCTGGTGAGAAATGCGGGAGGCTTCGCTCTCGTACACGATCCTGCCCTCGTACATCACGAGGATGCGGTCGCTCAGGCTGAGGATCTCCTCCAGCTCGGTTGAAATGAGCAGAATTGCCATCTGCTGCCGGCGAGCATCGAGGAGCACCTTGCGCACGAATTCGGTGGCGCCGACGTCGAGCCCGCGGGTGGGCTGCGCGGCTACCATCAGCTTTGGATCGAGGCCGAACTCGCGCGCCAAGACGAGCTTCTGCTGGTTGCCGCCGGACAGATAGCTCACCGGCGACGTGATGCCGGGCAGGCGCACGTTGTAGCTGCCGACGAGCTGCTCGGCATTTTCGCGGATCGCCTGTTGGCTTAGCGTCGCCCCGCGCACGAAGGGCGCCTGGCCGTGCTGCTTGAGGATCAGGTTCTCCGCCACACTCATGTCCAGCAGCAGGCCCGTCTCCTGCCGGTCCTCGGGCACGTAGCCGAGGCCTCGGCGGGTGATCTCCGCAGGCATGCAGTTCGTCACTTCGTGGCCGGCCAACACGATCCGCCCACTGTCCACGTGCACCAGCCCTGCGATCGCATCAGCCAGCTCGGACTGGCCGTTGCCGGCCACGCCCGCAATGCCCACGATCTCCCCCTGGCGCACCTGGAGAGAGACCTCCTGCAGTGCTGCATTTCCCTTCGCGCCGCGCACGTTGACGTGATCCATGGTGAGCACCACGTCGCCGGGCGATTGTTGTACCCGGTCGTACTGGAACAGCACTTCCCGGCCGACCATCATCCGCGCCAGCTCCGGCCGTGATACGGTGCCCCGGACGGTGTCCACCACTCGGCCATCGCGCAACACAGTGATGCAATCGGCCCAAGCGGTCACTTCTTCGAGCTTGTGGCTGATCAGGACGACGGCATGTCCCTGGCGGGCCATTTCGGAGACCACACCATACATCTGTTCCGCCTCGTTCGGCGTCAGCACCGCGGTCGGCTCGTCCAGGATCAGGATGTTGGCCTTGCGATAGAGCAGCTTAAGAATCTCGACGCGCTGGCGCTCGCCGGCCGACAGCTGCCAGATGTATGCCTTCGGATCGACGCAGAGATGGTACTTGTCGGAGAGCCCGAGGATGCGCTCCTCGACGTCGCGCAATCCCAGCAGCGGCGACTGGCTGGTCTTCAGCCCGAGGACGATATTCTCGGCCACGGTCAGAGGCGCGGCCAGCATGAAATGCTGATGCACCATGCCGATTCCCAGGGAAAGCGCCTTACGCGGCGAGTCGATCTCGCACTGACGGCCATCGATGATGATCTCACCTTCATCCGGTCGATACAGGCCGGACAGCACGTTCATCAGGGTGGTCTTGCCGGCGCCGTTCTCGCCCAGCAGGGCATGGACCTCTCCGGCCTCCAGCTCGAGATTGACGTGGTCGTTTGCCAGCACAGCGCCGAAGCGCTTCACGATACCGGACATACGGACAACAGGCATATCAGCTTCCTGTGGCATGGTGGTTACGGGCTGGGCGCTGCTCATGTGGGCTGCGCCCAGCCTCCATTTCGTCCCCTGTGTTATTTGGTCGGGGTCGTGATGATAGGAACGGTCAGCGCGCCGGACTTGATCTGCTCCGTCGCCTGCGCGACCTTGTCTTTCAACTCCTGCGGGAGCTTGCTCTCGAGCGCATGGTACGGGGCCAGTGTCACCGCACCATCGGGGAGGGTGGGCAGGTATGACTTGTTCGCGTAAGTTCCAGCCGCAATGTCCGCGATGGCCTTCTCGATGATGACCTCGAACCGGTTCTCGATGCAGGTCACCACAGTGTCGGGCGCGGCCGCGTTCTGGTCCGCGTAGAGCCCGGCGGCCAGAACGCCGCGCTTCTGCGAGGCCTGGATGGCGCCGAGGCCGGTGTGATCGCCCATCGCCATGATGAAGTCGGCCTGCGCATCTACCTGGGCATTGGCTGCCTCGCCGCCCTTGGCCGCGTCGTTCCACGCGCCGACGAAGGTCTCGATGACCTTGGCGTTGGGGTTGGTTTGCTTCACGCCGAGCTTGAATGCCTCGGACACCATCACCATCGACGGGATGTCGAACGAGTTGACGATGCCGATCACGTTGCTCTTCGTCAGGCCGCCCGCCAACATGCCGATCAGGTAGCCGCCCTCGTGGGAGGGGATGTCGTAGTTGGCGTAGTTCGCGCCGTTGCCTTCCGCAGTGCCGTGTAGGAAGTAGACCTCCGGAAAGTCCTTGGCGACCCGCATCACAGCATCACCGTAGTCGTAGCTGTGTGCAACGATCAGGTCGTAACCCTGGCTGGCGAAGTCGCGCAGCACGCGCTCCGCGTCTGCCGGGTCGATGCTCTCAACGTGGATCACCTCGACGCCCAGGCTGCTCTTGACAGCCTGCAGGCCGTTGTAGGCAGCAGTGTTCCAGGCCAGGTCATCGATGCGCCCGGGCAAGACCATCGCGACCTTCTTGATCTGGTGGCCTGTCGCAGCAGCCGGAGCAGC